>JANYGE010000403.1 GCA_025362535.1 Hyphomicrobiales bacterium | reverse complement strand
CCCTTTCGATAGGCTCTTGGTTTCGCAAGCGATTTCAGAAGGAATGACACTTTTGACTGCCGATAAGAAACTGCTGCATTATGGCGCGCATGTTCAGCTCGTCTGAATCATATAGTTTTTTCCCCCTAGCGGTTGACGTGGCGCACTCCTATCTGTAGGAAGGCGACATTCCAAACGACTCTCACTGGCGGCAAGGCCCTCAAGCTTTCGCCGCCCTCTTGTTTGAAGTGTCGTTTGAAATGAAAAAAGACTAATGATAACATCGGTTTGGATGGATCAGTAGGGGTATAGCTCAGTTGGTAGAGCGATGGTCTCCAAAACCATAGGTCGAGGGTTCAAATCCTTCTGCCCCTGCCATTCGGAGCGTCTTTACGTTTTTGAATGAATGAGTTAAGGCGCAAGCCTACGGAAACAGGAAGTAAGATGGCCAAAAACGGTATAATCGGATTTGTTCAAGATGTGCGCGACGAAGCAGGCAAGGTAACTTGGCCGACACGGCGCGAGCTTGTTGTTTCTACAATTATGGTCATGATCATGGTGGTCGTTGCAAGCTTGTTTTTCATGGGCGTTGACACGCTTTTGAAATGGGGCGTCGAACGCGTGCTGTTCGGTATTTAATCAATATAATCAAGGCACTGCGGTAGAATTTATGGCAAAACGTTGGTATATCGTCCACACCTATTCGAACTTCGAAAAGAAGGTGGCGGAATCATTAAAAGAACAAGCGGCGCAAAAGCATCTCGAGGAACTCTTCGAGCAAGTGCTTGTGCCGACTGAAGAAATTGTGGAAATCAGGCGCGGCCGCCGTATCAAGAGCGAACGTCGATTTTTCCCTGGCTATGTCTTGGCCAAAGTTGATTTGACCGATGAAGTGTTCCATTTGATCAAGAACACGCCAAAGGTGACAGGATTTCTTGGTTCAGGCTCTAAGCCAGTTCCAATCTCTGATGCAGAAGCCAATCGGATTCTGAATCAGGTAGCCGAAGGCGTTGAGCGTCCAAAGGCTTCGATTACGTTCGAAGTGGGCGAGCAAGTTAAAGTGGCTGAGGGTCCGTTTGCGTCGTTCATGGGGCAAATTGAAGAAGTGGACGAAGAACGTTCACGCATCAAAGTTGCTGTGAGCATTTTCGGCAGGCCAACGCCTGTTGAACTCGAATATGGGCAGGTCGAGAAAGTTAAGTAATTGCCTGTTCTGCTGATGAAGCAGAGCGATTTTAACCCGTGGGAGGTAAGCGTTTTCGAAGAAAATGCGGCACCCGACCACTAACCTTGAAAGAGGGATAATATGGCGAAAAAAATCGTCGGCTATGTGAAGCTGCAAGTGCCAGCCGGACAAGCCAACCCATCTCCACCAATTGGCCCAGCCTTGGGTCAACGTGGTTTGAACATCATGGAATTCTGTAAGGCATTTAATGCTGCCACACAGAAGATGGAGCAAGGTTCACCTGTTCCAGTGGTGATCACTGCCTATCAAGATAAATCATTCACCTTCGAAATGAAGTCGCCACCAGCGTCTTATTTCTTGAAGAAGGCTGCCAAACTCACAGCTGGTTCTAAGGAACCAGGCAAAGTGAAAGCTGGCACCGTGACCATGGCCCAGTGCCGTGAAATTGCTGAGCAGAAATTGAAGGGCATGAACTCGCGTGACCTTGATGCTGCGACGCGTGAAATTGCAGGTTCTGCCCGTTCTATGGGCATTGAGGTAGTGGCATAATCATGGCTAAAGCAAAACGCGTTACAAAAAACATGACTGGCCTTGATCGCTCGAAGTTCTATTCGATTGAAGAAGCCGTGAAGATGGTTAAAGACCGTGCCAATGCCAAGTTCGATGAAACCATCGAAGTGGCAATGAACCTCGGTGTTGATCCGCGCCATGCCGACCAAATGGTTCGTGGTGTGTGCAACTTGCCAAACGGCTCGGGCCGTAAGGTGCGGGTTGCCGTGTTCGCAAAGGGTGTCAAGGCTGAAGAAGCCAAGAAAGCCGGTGCTGATATTGTTGGTGCTGAAGACCTGTTCGAAATTGTGAACAAGGGCACTTTGGACTTTGATCGCTGCATCGCCACACCTGACATGATGGGCCTTGTTGGCCGTCTTGGTAAGGTACTCGGTCCGCGCAACATGATGCCTAACCCAAAGGTTGGTACGGTTACTATGGATGTGACTGCCGCTGTGGCTGCTGCCAAGGGCGGCGCTGTGGAATTTCGTGTTGAAAAAGCTGGAATTGTGCAAGCTGGTGTTGGCAAAGCTTCATTCTCGGTTGATCAGATTGCCGGAAACATCCGTGCTTTCTTGGATGCGGTGAACAAGTCTAAGCCAGCGGGTGCCAAGGGCACATATATCAAGAAGATTTCAATTTCGTCGTCGATGGGCGTTGGTCTTAAGTTAGACCTCGCCGTGATGTCGCCGGCTTAACAAGGATTCCCTGCAGAGTGGCATCGAGCCACTCTGCAGGGTTACCGCAAAAACCCGAAAGGGTTTTTCGGTTACCTGTCCGAGATTGCAGGCGCCTTTGGAGAAATCCGGGGCTTAAAAAGCCAGCCAGCATGAGATGGGTGTCAAAACAGAATTCGGATTACTATATACGGTAATCTCTAGTCGGTTGAGACCTCAGATAACCTGAACCAGTAATGGGGCAGGCGACAGGCAAGTGAGCGCCGCAAAAGCGTCTTTGCCATTCTAGGTAATAGCGTTTGAGCGGTTGGTCCAACGGCAATTTGCAATAGTGCAAATTGCTAACAAGGAGAGAGCAAAGTGGAAAGAGCTGAAAAAACATCGGCCGTCGCATCGCTCAACCAGGTGTTCAAAACAGCTGGTGTGATCGTTGTGGCCCACAACAAAGGCTTGACTGCTACTCAGGTTCTTGACCTGCGTAACAAGATGGCCGCTGCGGGCGCTACTGTTCGTGTAGCAAAGAATAGCCTGACAAAAATTGCTCTGGTTGGCACTGACGCTAACGGGATTTCACCACTCTTAGTAGGTCCAATTATGTTGGCTTACGGTGACGATCCGGTAACGGCTCCAAAGATTGCTGCTGATTTCGCCAAGACGAACGAAAAATTCGTTCTTCTCGGCGGTGCACTCGGCTCAACAACTTTGGATGCTAATGCTGTCAAGGCTCTTGCGGCACTGCCTTCACTCGATCAGTTGAGGGCAAAGCTTCTTGGAATGCTTCAGACTCCAGCCACCCGCATTGCGGCCGTGGTTGCAGCTCCAGCAGGTCAAGTAGCCCGCGTGATCAATGCCTACGCTACCAAATAATTTGTCGAAGCTATCACCGTTTTAACTGTTGTTTTAAACCGACTAATAAAAGAGAGAATATAACATGGCTGATCTTGCCAAAATCGTTGAAGAACTGTCCAGCTTGACTGTTATGCAAGCTGCTGAACTGTCTAAGATGCTTGAAGAAAAGTGGGGCGTTTCTGCCGCTGCTCCAGTAGCTGCTGCAGCTGCTGGTCCGGCTGCTGCCGCTGCTGAAGAGCAAACCGAATTCACTGTGATGCTGACCGCCGTTGGCGATAAGAAAATCGAAGTGATTAAGGAAGTGCGCGCAATTACTGGTCTCGGCTTGAAAGAAGCTAAGGATCTCGTAGAAGCCGCTCCTAAGGCCGTTAAAGAAGGCGTGAACAAGAAAGACGCCGACGACATGAAGAAGAAGCTGGAAGCAGCTGGCGCTAAAGTCGAATTGAAGTAACACAATTTTGCCATCGGTGCTGTGTTACGCACAGCACCGATGTCGAATTGAGTATGTATAGTGAGTGATTGACGGCTTATCTGAAGCTCCCGCGGCGGGGGCTTGAGGCAAGCCGTTTAGAGGCTTTTTCAGGGGACACTCTAATCCCCCAAAATGAAAGTGACAGGAAAACACATGGCTGACACCCGTACCATTGCAAGTCGCAAACGCATCCGCAAAGTCTTCGGTAAAGCAATCGAAGTTGCTGAAATGCCGAACCTCATTGAGGTGCAACGCGAATCCTATGACCAATTCCTTCAAATGAAGGAACCTGCTGGCGGCCGCGCCAATGAAGGTTTGCAATCGGTATTTAAATCAGTATTCCCGATCACCGATTTCTCCGGCCAAGCCGTGTTGGAATTTGTGCGTTATGAATTTGAACAACCAAAATTTGACGTGGATGAGTGCCAACAACGTGGCATGACTTTCGCTGCCCCATTGAAGGTGACGCTGCGCTTGATCGTGTTTGAAATTGACCCAGACACCCAAGCCAAGTCGGTGAAAGACATCAAGGAACAAGACGTTTACATGGGCGATATTCCGCTCATGACCAAGAACGGCACCTTCGTGGTGAACGGCACCGAGCGCGTGATCGTTTCGCAGATGCATCGTTCCCCTGGCGTGTTCTTCGATCACGACAAGGGCAAGAGCCATTCTTCGGGCAAGATTCTCTTTGCTGCCCGCGTTATTCCTTATCGTGGCTCATGGCTCGACTTTGAATTCGACGCCAAGGATTTGATTTTCTCGCGTATTGATCGTCGCCGTAAGTTGCCTGTGACCACATTGCTTTACGCACTTGGAATGCAAGGCGAAGAAATTCTGCATTACTTCTACAATTCCGTCACCTACACACTCGTGAAGGACGGTTGGAAAATGCCGTTCGCGCCTGAGCGTTTTAAAGGCATTAAGCCAACAGTTGATTTGGTGGATGCAAAAACTGGCCAAGTTGTTGTTGAAGCTGGCAAGAAAATCACGCCACGCCTCGCCCGCAAAATTGCTGAAGATGGCACCAAGGATTTGTTGGTGCGTGATGAAGACCTGTACACACAATACATCGCAGATGAATTGGTGAATGAGCAAACTGGTGAAATCTATGCCGAAGCTGGTGAAGAAATCACCGAGAAGCTTTTGAATGATTTGAAGGAATTGGGCTTCAAGTCCCTCAACCTGCTCGACATTGATCACATCAACACTGGCGGCTATATCCGCAACACATTGAAAGCCGATAAGGTTGAAAGCTATGAGCAAGCGCTTGTGGAAATTTACCGTGTGATGCGCCCTGGTGAACCACCAACACGCGAAGGCGCTGAGCTGTTGTTCAACGGCTTGTTCTTCGATCAAGAGCGCTATGACCTTTCAGCCGTTGGCCGCGTTAAAATGAATATGCGTTTGGAACTTGATGTTTCAGACCAAATTCGCGTGCTTCGCAAAGAAGATATTCTTCATGTGATCAAAACCCTGCACGATCTTCGTGACTCAAAGGGTGTGGTGGATGACATCGACAACCTCGGCAACCGCCGTGTGCGCTCGGTGGGTGAGTTGATGGAAAATCAATATCGCTTAGGCCTCGTGCGCATGGAACGCGCGATTAAAGAACGTTTGTCATCGGTTGATATTGATACTGTGATGCCGCATGACTTATCAATGCGAAACCAGCTGCGGCAGCGGTGCGTGAATTCTTCGGTTCATCACAACTTTCACAGTTTATGGATCAGACTAATCCTCTGTCTGAAATCACCCATAAGCGCCGTCTCTCAGCGCTTGGCCCAGGTGGTTTGACCCGTGAACGCGCAGGCTTTGAAGTGCGCGACGTTCATCCCACGCATTATGGCCGTATCTGCCCAATTGAAACACCCGAAGGTCCGAATATTGGTCTGATCAATTCGCTCGCCACTTATGCGCGCGTGAATAAATACGGCTTCATTGAATCACCTTACCGCAAAGTGACTGACGGCAAAGTGACCAATGATGTGCGCTATTTGTCAGCCATTGAAGAGTCTAAATATTCGATCGCTCAGGCCAACGTGAACTTGTCGAAAGACATGAAGTTCACTGATGACTTAGTGATCGTGCGTCACAATGGTGACGTGTTGCAAGTGACGCCAGACAAGGTGGATTTTGTAGACGTATCGCCGAAGCAGATCGTTTCGGTTGCCGCTGCTCTCATTCCATTCTTGGAAAACGACGACGCCAACCGCGCTTTGATGGGCTCCAACATGCAGCGCCAAGCTGTGCCTTTGGTGCGGTCTTCCGCTCCTCTGGTAGGGACTGGTATGGAATCGGTTGTGGCACGTGACTCTGGTGCGGCCTTTACGGCTCGTCGCTCAGGCATCGTTGATCAAGTTGATGCGAAGCGCATTGTTATTCGCGCTACGGAAGAAACTGATCCATCAAAGCCCGGTGTAGATATCTATACATTGGCTAAGTTCCAACGCTCGAACCAATCCACCTGCATCAATCAGCGTCCGCTGGTTCGCACAGGTGATATTGTGAAGGCTGGCGAAATTATTGCTGATGGTCCATCGACTGAACTGGGTGATCTTGCACTGGGCCAGAACGTGCTGGTCGCCTTTATGCCTTGGAATGGTTACAACTTCGAAGATTCAATTCTTCTCTCTGAGCGCATCGTGAAAGATGACGTGTTCACCTCCATCCACATTGAAGAATTTGATGTGATGGCGCGTGATACCAAGCTTGGGCCAGAGGAAATCACTCGCGATATTCCAAACGTTGGTGAAGAGTCCCTCAAGAACCTCGACGAAGCTGGCATTGTTTATATTGGTGCTGAAGTGAAGCCAGGCGACATTCTCTGCGGCAAGATTACGCCAAAGGGTGAATCGCCAATGACCCCAGAAGAAAAACTTCTGCGCGCCATTTTCGGTGAAAAAGCTTCTGATGTTCGCGATACTTCGCTCCGTCTGCCACCCGGCGTTTCGGGTACGGTTGTGGAAGTTCGCGTATTCAACCGCCATGGTGTGGATAAGGATGAG
>JANYGE010000362.1 GCA_025362535.1 Hyphomicrobiales bacterium | reverse complement strand
CGACATATTATCAAGAGTTTTGGGCCATCGCGCGTCATGTGGGGCTCGGATTGGCCGGTTCTGGAATTAAACGGGTCCTATCCATCTTGGCATGATGCAGCTCAAGCTTGCGTGGAAAAAACAGAACGCGATCAAATATTTGGCGTAACCGCAGCGCAATTTTATCGGATTAGATGATGTTAAAAACTCAAAAAATAAGGTGCGAACACATTATGTTATGATGTAAATACATCTTTACATCATTTTATATTGCCGTCATGGTGGCCTCATTCACTTGAGGAGACTGCCATGATTGACGCTTCAGAAACTTCACCCCACACTGCCTCGGTTCGTGCCGATTTGGCCAAGCTTGGTTTGCGCTGGTTGGGCAAACTCTCCTGCAATGAAAGCGCAGCCAGTCTCTATCAGGCAGCCCTCGCCAATGGCGAAGCCAAAACCTCGGCGACTGGCGCACTGGTAACTGAAACCGGAATCCACACAGGCCGTAGCCCCAAAGATAAATTCATTGTGTTGGATGAAAGCACAGCCAGCACTGTGTGGTGGGACAATAACCAAGCCTTAAGTCCAAAGCATTTTGCCTTATTGAAAGCCGACATGATGATTCAGGCCCGCATGAAAAATCTCTATGTGCAAGATTTAAGTGTCTGTGCGGATCCAGCTCACACCTTGCCAACCCGCGTGATCACAGAATTCGCATGGCATGCCCTTTTCATCCGCCATCTATTGAAACCGACAAATGCCGATGAGCGATTCACACCAAGCTTCACCATCATCAATCTGCCTAGCTTCAAGGCAGACCCCGCGCGTCACGGCAGCAATAGAGAAACGGTGATTGCAATTGATTTAACCAACAGACTCATTTTGATCGGCGGCACCGCCTATGCGGGTGAAATTAAAAAAGCGGTTTTCACCGTCCTCAATTACCTTCTGCCCGCAGCGGGTGTTTTACCTATGCATTGCTCTGCCAATGTTGGAAAAGCTGGGGACACAACAATTTTTTTTGGCCTTTCCGGCACCGGAAAAACCACGCTGTCAGCTGATCCCGAGCGCACGCTCATCGGCGATGACGAGCATGGATGGGGCGAAAATGGTGTCTTTAACATTGAGAATGGGTGTTATGCCAAGGTGATCAATCTCTCAGTCAAGGCTGAGCCTGAAATTCACAAGGCTTCACTTGGCTTTGCCACTGTTCTCGAAAATGTGGTGATGGACGAGAATTCTCGTATCATTGATTTCACCGATGCAGGCTTGACGGAAAACACCCGTGCGGCTTATCCGCTTGACGCAATTGTCAATGCGAGTGCCACACGCCTTGCGGCAGCATCCAAAACTATCATCATGCTCACGGCCGATGCCTTTGGGGTTTTGCCACCCATAGCCAAATTGACAACCGAGCAAGCCCTGCGACAATTTCTCGCGGGTTATACTGCGAAACTCGCAGGAACTGAGCGTGGTGTAAAATCACCGGAAGCCACATTCTCAGCTTGCTTTGGTGCACCCTTCTTGCCGCGCCATCCCCAGGTTTACGCTGAGCTATTGCGCAATTTAATCACCACACACGGCACTCAATGCTACCTTGTAAACACGGGCTGGACTGGTGGGGCTTTTGGCACAGGCACCCGCATGCCCTTAAGTGTAACGCGTCGCTTGTTGCAGGCCGCCTTGTCAGGTGAACTCGATCAAGCAGAAATGCGTGCTGATGAAAACTTTGATCTCTTGGTGCCACGCCATATTCAAGGTGTGGATGATAGGCTCTTGAACCCACGTCTCACCTGGGCTGATCCAGAGGCCTATGACGCGAGTGCCAAGAAATTGGCAAGGGATTTTGTCAAAGCCCTCAATCGCTTTAACGCTGAGGTGCCAAGCCAGATTTTAGCAGCCGAGTAATATCACCCGCTCAGCCGGTAACTCACGTTCCAGAATCGCCACAGTGCAAAAATACTGATGGCGATGAAGGGCGGCCACATGATGAGCCATGGTGATAGCCCAGATATGCCAGCGGCAACCGAGGTTTGTTCGATGATGGCGATCGTCGAAATTAAAACAGCGATCGCTAGACCAATCCGGTAAGCATCAGCGCGCCTTGCCCGCACCAATGAAAATGGCAATGCCAAAATCGCTAATAATGGAATAGACAATATTTTCATAATGCGGTTGTGCAACTCAGAAATCATATGCGTCTTTTCGGTATTGGCGGGCGGATTATCCTGCAACCAAAACAATTCCCATATGCTAAGCTCGCGCTCATCAGCGCCACGAGGCCTGAAAGCGTCTCCAGCCACGCTGTCGAGAGGTAAATCAACACTACCAGATTGCACCAGCAGTGGCAGGGTGAGGGCATCAGCACTATCAGGTTTGGGCCGCTGATTTAAGCGCAGCCGATTGCTTGCTTGCATCCGCAACACTGGGCCGATGGTATCGCTGGCCGGAATGAGAATCCCGGTACTTGCCGTCAAGGTCTCGCTGCCATTCTCGCCCCTGTTGTCAAACACGAACAAATTTTGGAAACTATTATTGGATTGATCGAGATGATCGACAATGAAGGTGCGTGTGCCCGATTTCATGAAGATGCCTTCCTGGGCCAGTTCAAAAGCATCAACATTGGTGAGCGTATAAACCACTGAGCGATAAGAATAACGGCCATAAGGTTGCAGCCAACCCACCGCCACAAGACTGCTAAGCATTAAAACGACAACGAGAAACATGACCGGACGAAACAGCCGCGGCAAATTTATGCCGGAAGCCTGCATGGCATCAATCTCGCGTGATTTCGAAAGGCGATTAAACCCAAACAAGACGCCGAGATAAATCGCAATCGGCACTGCCAGACCCAAATAATTCGGAGCGAGATAGGCCAACATTTTAAATACCGAAGTGAATGAGTTTTTCTTGCCCAAAGTAAGATCAAGGAAGCCCAGCATTCTTTCAGCCAATAAGAGCGTGAGGCTGATGATCAGCGTTGCCGCCAACGGCGTTAAAACCAAACGCAACACATAACGATCTATCGTTTTGAACATAAAGTTGGAGCTCGCACGCTTTCTGTGGACGTCACATAATCTGCAATTACATGAAAAGCCATGACTACATGCAAACCCCCAATAGTGTTCGCTTAATGTTCTTGCTGTGTCAGCAAAACTACGCTAGCCTTCGCGCCTAACTTAAGTGCGGCAGGTGAGGAACAATGACGGCACGGGTGGCAACAGTGGCATTTCACGGCGTCGAAGCTGTGGCAGTGGATGTGCAGGCGCAATTCCTTTCGGGCCAAACGGTTTTTCAAGTTGTAGGCCTCGGCGATAAGGCCATTGCCGAAAGCCGAGAACGTGTGCGCGCGGCTCTCCATGCGATTGGTCTTGGTCTCCCCGGCAAACGTCTTGTGGTGAATTTATCTCCAGCCGATCTGCCCAAGGAAGGCAGCCATTATGATTTACCCATCGCCTTGGCTGTGCTGTCGGCCTTGGGCGTGATTCCCCCT
>JANYGE010000345.1 GCA_025362535.1 Hyphomicrobiales bacterium | reverse complement strand
GGCCAGCAGTTTTTGGATCGGTGCAAGTCGAGATAGGCTGGCCACCAAATAATCGCGCGCCAAAGGCAGCAGCACCGAGTCAGATTGGTAGAACGGCGTAAACACCAAAGACAAAGCTTGATAAAGCTTCACGTGGCTGCGCCGCGTTTTGGCATAAGTAGTAAGAGCAGTTGCGAGATTTTGATTTTGTTCCAAGGCCTGGGTGAGCGCCATCACGTCAAGCAAAGCCATATTAGCGCCCTGCCCCAATTGCGGGCTGGTGGAATGCGCACTATCTCCAATGAACACTATATTGCGGCCATAGGGCAAGGCCAGAGTATGATGATCATAACTCGCCATGGTCATTTGATCTTGGCTGGTGATCGTGGCGAGGAGCCCCGAAGTTTCAGGCCAGAGCCTTGCAACTTCGGCTTTCCAAACCTCCAAACCAGCTGATTTCCACGCCGCATAATCTGCAGTTTTTAAACTCCAGAAGAATGCCGTCTGCAGCTCTGCGTTTTCATGCTGCCGCCCGATGGGCAATACACCCGACATTTTGGCGGCCTGTTCATAACGCTGCTCCAGCGCATGATCATCAAAGCGCAGATCCGGCCAAGGCAGGCTTGCCCAAACCGCACCATAAGGCATGCTGCGGCGATAATCTGGGCCCGAAGCAAAAGCGATAAGTGGCGAGCGGGAGCCCAAAGCATCAACAATCAAATCAAACGGACCCGGTTTTTCATCCTCATTTAAAACAATATGATCGCCTTCTATCGTATTGATTTTACTATTTTGTTTAACACTTATGCCATTTAACTTTAAGTGATCATGCAACACATTGAACAAAGCGGCGCGGTGCACGGCTAGCCCGCGAAGGCTGCCGAGGGCTGCATAGCGCACATCAAGCACCACACGGTTGCCAGCTTTGCCATAGAGCCGATCAATGCGCGCACCAAGGCTGCGCATCCTCTCGCCCAGACCCAGCCAATCCAAAACCGCTAGGCCCGTGGGCTGTAAAATGAGGCCCGAGCCTAAAGGCTTGGGCTTCTCAAACTGATCATAAATGCTGATCATGTGACCCGCGCGATGCAGTGCAATGGCCGCTGCAAGTCCGGCTGGCCCAGCGCCGCAAATGGCAATATTTAACCTGCGCAAGATTTAGAAATCCCCAATCGCCTCGCGAAACAGCTCAACAGTTTTTTCCATGCCAAGCATCATGGCATCGGCAATAATGGCGTGGCCGATGGAAACTTCTTTGAGATTGGGCAAGGCCGCAACCAGGCGCGGCAGATTTTCCCGGGTGAGATCATGGCCTGCATTCAGATCAATGCCGGCAGCAGCGGCCGCTTTTCCCGTGGCCACAACTTTTTTGAATTCGATTTTCATGGTCGCTTCGTCAGCTGCACCGCCATAGGGGCCGGTGAATATCTCAATGCGATCTGCCCCCATTTTTTTGGCGAGGGCTGGTAAGGCAGGATCAGGATCAACAAAAAGCGCCACGCGCATGCCACCGTTTTTTAACCGCTGAATGATCGGCGGCAACAGGTTGCCTGTTTTCGCCAAGTCCCAACCGTGGTCCGATGTGCTTTGTCCCGGCACATCTGGCACCAATGTCACTTGATCAGGCCTATTGGCCTCAACCAGCTGCAGAAACCGTTCATCAGGATAGCCTTCGATATTATATTCGCGGTCTGGATATTCGCCGCGCAAAAGATCGCGCAACACAGGAACATCTGCATGGCGAATATGGCGTTCATCGGGGCGCGGATGGACAGTGAGACCCACCGCTCCGGCCCGCAAAGCCACGCGCCCTAGCTCTGCCAGATCGGGCCACGGCACATGGCGGCGGTTCCGCAGATAAGCGATGGCATTAACGTTGACAGAGAGTTTGCAGGGCATTGAAGAACCTTTCGATTCCGCCACTATGCCACGAGAACTCAAGAGTGCCATGTGCCAGTTTTGCGCAATACAACTGGTACAATTTCGAGCTTATTTGGCACTCAGAGTTTTCGTGAGTCCAATCCGGTCAATCTTTCCAGACGACAACCGCGGAAATTCCGGCAACACGATAACGTTTTTTGGCCGTGCAAAATTGGGAAGACGCTTGACACATATAGAGCTGATTTCACCAACCAGATTATTATAATCTGCCGCAAGCACACAGGCCAAAATTTCCTCGTCAACCATACAGGCCACAGCCTCGCGCACTGATGGATGAGATTTGAGGGCTGCTTCAATTTCACCAAGGTGAAACCGATGTCCTCGTATTTTGATTTGATGGTCACGCCTGCCAACCAGATAGTAATTGCCGTCTGGTTCTAAGCGCGCCAGATCTCCCGTGCGGTATGAATTTGGAATGGCCTTGAGCCTTGAGGCTTGTGTAAGGTCATCGCGGTTCCAATAGCCAATAATGGAAACCGAGCCAATGACACATATTTCGCCCACGTCTCCTGGGGCAACAATATTGCCCGCTTCATCATAGAGTCCAAGTTCGTAACATGGTAAGGGCTTGCCGATCGGCAAAGTGTCTAGCTCCTCAAGCAGATTGCCCGACACCACAAAAGTGGTGATCCAAAACGCTTCCGATGACGCATAAGTGTTTTGAAAAATAGCATTCGGAAAATACTGTTTAGCGGCCCTTAAGTTTTCGATTGTCATGGGCTCACCAAACGTATTGATGCGGCGCATGGCGCTTAAATCGCGCCCAGCAAGTTCGCCACTTGTAACGACATGCCTGAGACGAGAAGCCGGGCCATCCCAAACGGTGATGCCTTCGCGTTCCAGAATTTCCGCAGCAATCTCGGCAAACATCGCTTCATCTTCGCCCGCAATATAAGCGCGGCAGCCGATCGAAAATGGATAAAAAAGCGCAAGCGACGCAGCATAATGCAGCGGGGCCGCCATCAGAACAATATCATCTTGGTTGAGTGGCATGCCTCTTGGCAAACTATATGTGGTTTCTGTCAGACTCCGGCGCGACATCATTATGCCCTTGGGCTGGCCAGTTGATCCCGATGTGAAAAAAATGGCCGCAAGTTGATCAGGTGGGCTCGGAACAGGGTTTTGCAGACCCACCAATCCGTTCAATGTAGCTGTAAACGCGGCAAAATCCTGATCAATCAAAAGGAGTTTTATCGGCCCCTTGGAACTGGCCACTTCTCCCAATTTGTTTGCCATCGCTGTGGTGGTGATCAGGAGTTGGCAATTCGAGCTGGTGAGAATTTCCGTGAGGCGATCTGGAGGGCCATAGAGTTGCAGTGGAAGATATGAAGCGCCAGCAGCAAGAACTCCAAGGGTTATGTGGGCTGCCGTCATGCCCATGGGCAGGCACAAAGCCACTTGGCTTCCAACACCAACAGCGTGTTGTTTAATCAACCACTCGGCGACCTGGAGCATTGTTTGGCGCGTTTGTCCAAATGTCGTGCGGTTGTCTTGCGAAATGTAAAGCGGTCTATCGTACCACGACGGTGGAACGCCAAAAAGCAGATCAATGATCGTAGTCATTATTTTATCAACCTCTTTCAAAGGCTGCCACCAGCCTTGCGGTTTAACCGTTTCGAAGTGTTTGCATCAACAATGGTTCCGTGTAAATTGGTTGCATGGGGGCGTAACTGGGTGGGAGCTTACAATGAATAATCTTGGACGTAATTATGTTTTGATTGGCCTTGTATGGTTGATCTGCGGCATGGCCTTTGGCATCTGGATGGGCATTAACGGATTCATGAATTATGCCAATTCACATGCACATATGAATTTGGTTGGCTTTGTTGCCTCTGTTTTATTTGGCTTGCTGCATGTGAATTTTCCAGCAATCGGAAAATCTCGCATGGCCGTTCCACAATTTCTTGTTTACGAAGTGGGTGCGGTATTGCTGGTGGCTGGCAAGGCCACGGTTGATGGCGGCGGCGGCGATGTTCTGGTAAAAATCGGCGCACTCGTAACCATCATTGGTGCCGCAATGATGCTGGTCTTGTTTGCGCGGAAGACAATTTAACACGTTCGTCATCCCGGCTTCCGTCGGGATGACAATTTAAGTTTACCCCTTCATTCCCTCTGGCCCACGGCTGATTGCGGCGACACCTGTGCGGGCCACTTCAACCAGGCCGAGCGGCACCATCAGCGAGATGAATTGATCAATCTTGTCGGGCTTGCCAGTAAGCTCAAACACGAAACTATCAGTTGAAGCATCCACCACGCGGGCGCGGAAAGCATCAGCAAGCCGCAGCGCTTCAACGCGTTTATCGCCCTGCCCACACACCTTCACCATGGCAAGTTCGCGCGCCAGAAAATTGCCCTGCACGGTGAGATCTGCCACGGAATGTACCAACACCATGCGCTCGAGCTGCGCTTTGATTTGTGCCACAACTTTTTCAGTGCCGCTCGTGACAATGGTGAAACGCGAGACGTGTTTTTCATGTTCGGTTTCAGAGACTGTGAGCGAGTCGATATTATAGCCCCGGCCTGCAAACAGGCCGATGATGCGGGCCAGCACACCCGGTTGATTTTCAGCAACCACAGCTAGCGTGTGGATGTTAATTTCCTGCTTCTTGGTGTCGATGAAATAAGCTGATTGGGGAGCGGTGGTGTTCATTTTTCTGTTCCTTAAACCAGCAACTTGCCTTTGGCATCGATGGCGGTGCCAACTTGTTCGTCGGTCACGTTTTCGCCAAGCAGCATTTCATTATGGGCCTTGCCCGATGGGATCATCGGGAAGCAATTGGCCAGATTGGCCACGCGGCAATCAAACAATACAGGATGGGGTGACGCGATCATCTGCTTGATCATGCCATCCAAATCCTCGGGCTTATCGCAACGGAAACCAACACCGCCATAAGCCTCGGCCAGCTTCACAAAATCTGGCAAGGCTTCGGAGTAAGATTCACTCATGCGATTGCCATGCAGCAATTGCTGCCATTGGCGCACCATGCCCATATATTGATTGTTCAAAATGAAAATCTTGATGGGGAGCTTATACTGAATGGCGGTGGAAAATTCCTGTATGGTCATCTGCACCGAGGCGTCGCCCGCAATATCGATCACCAATGATTTGGGGTGGGCTGCCTGCTCGCCAACGGCGGCGGGCAAACCATAACCCATAGTGCCAAGCCCACCCGATGTCATCCAACGGTTTGGCTTCTCGAAGCGATAAAACTGTGCCGCCCACATTTGATGTTGGCCCACTTCGGTGGTGATGTAAGTGTCCATATCCTTGGTGAGTTCATAAAGCCGCTGAATGGCATATTGCGGCATGATCACATCTTTATTGGACCGATACTTCAAGCAATCAATCGATTTCCATTGCGCAATCTGCTTTTTCCAAGTGTTGAGAGCGGTTGGATCAAGCTGATGCTTGGCTTGCTTCCACACCGCAATCATCGCCTCCAAGGCCTTGGCCACATCGGCTACAACAGGAACATCAACGCGCACAACTTTGTTGATCGAGGATGGATCAATGTCGATGTGGATTTTCTTAGAATTGGGGGCAAAAGCATCCAAGCGTCCGGTGATGCGGTCATCAAAACGGGCACCCACATTGATCATCACATCGCAATCATGCATCGCCATATTGGCTTCATAAGTGCCGTGCATGCCGAGCATGCCCAGCCATTCAGAGCCAGACGCTGGATAAGCGCCAAGACCCATCAAGGTGGAGGTGATCGGAATGCCTGTGAGCGCTACAAATTCGCGCAACAGCTTTGAAGCCTTGTCGCCAGAATTGATCACGCCACCGCCTGTATAGAACAACGGCTTCTTGGTCGTCGCAATCAACGCGACAGCAGCAGCAATGGCTTTTTCATCGGGTGCTGTTCTCGGCTGATAGGATTTTACGATAATGCCTTCCGGCCCCACATATTTGCCCGTGGCAAATTGCACATCTTTCGGAATATCAACAAGCACCGGGCCAGGGCGGCCTGTGGTGGCCACATAAAAGGCTTCGTGCAAAATGCGCGCTAAATCATTCACATCTTTCACCAGCCAGTTCTGTTTGGTGCAGGGGAGCGTGATGCCAACGGTATCGCATTCTTGGAAAGCATCACTGCCGATCAAATGGGTTGGAACTTGACCTGTGATGCAAACCATGGGGATGGAATCCATCAGTGCATCCACAAGTCCAGTCACGCAATTGGTGGCTCCGGGACCAGAGGTGGCCAGCGCCACGCCGCATTTGCCCGTAGAGCGCGCATAACCTTCAGCCATGTGCGTTGCCCCCTGCTCATGGCGCACCAGAATATGCTTCACTTTATCCTGCTGAAAAAACTCATCATAGATCGGCAACACAGCGCCACCGGGATAGCCGAACACATGTTTCACACCTTGGTCGGCCAAGGCCCGCAGCACCATTTCCGCACCGGTCATCATTTCTTCAGCAGCAGCCATATCAATTCCTCACTTCTCAAAAATCTCTCTAACGTCATTTTGGCCAATAAAAAAGGCCCCCAAGAGGAGCCTGTTTACCGCGTAACACCGTATAGCCCGGAAGGTTAACCTTCCGCGGTGCTACGCGATCCCACGACGACGATAAGAGTGTTGTTCATAATGGCAATGTGAAAGGCACGGAGGATTTTGTCAAGGGGGGCTTGGAAGGGGAAATTCTATTGGGATTTCTACTAAGAACCACACCGACATTAAAACCACGAAAGTGAGATACCACCCAACAGACAAAATATTTTCATTCACCCTCTTGAAAGATAGAACTTACGATATATCTTAAGACGTATCGTAACAAGAAAGGACAAATTATGACTTACGACAACACCTCGAATGATGGCTCAACCCATAACCATGGCCCGCGCGGCCGCTGGGGCCATTATGGCCACTCCCAAGATAGTTTTGCTTGGGCCAAAACACCTGGGCCTAACCCCTTGAAAATTGCCACTGTCGTCGGCGGATTATTGATATTCCCGCCGCTCGGTCTCTTGGCATTGGGCTATTTCCTGTGGAATAATCGCCGTGATGGAAGCGGCCCACAAGCAGCAGGCTTTGGACGTGGCATGGGCCGAGGCTGTGGTGGTCACGGCTTCAAGCGCGGCATGCGCGGTTCAACCGGCAATCACGCCTTTGACGAGCATCGTGAAAGCGTTTTGCGTGGGCTTGAAGAAGAGCGCCAAGCCTTCCATGAGCAACGCATGGAACAGCGCCGCAAGCGCGATCAGGAGGCTTATGATGCCTTCCGCGTGGCACAGGCCCAGAAGCCACAGAGCCCTGAGGCTCAATCCTAAGCTCTGGCGTCAATACTCCACACCTCTTGCCCTGCGCCAAATCTCGGCGCAGGGTTTTTCCCGTTGGAAATGAGAAAATTATGATTCACGATCACGAAAGAAGTCAGGGGCCGAGATGGGGTTGGGCGCGCAAAAAATTTGGCGGCGGTCCACCTTGGTCGCGCATGGCAGGCTT
>JANYGE010000339.1 GCA_025362535.1 Hyphomicrobiales bacterium | reverse complement strand
ACGTTTATTCCCTGGGTTCGGATTGAATGAATGGTTGATGAATGCTATGTTCAGGGTGTTCTCATCTTAGGTTTGCCATATTCACGCCATCGATCAGTCATGATCGTTCAACCAAACAGGAGAATACCATGACCAATATTTTTATTTCATCTAAGACAGTAGCCCTTGCCGCAGTTGTTGCTTTCGGTGCAATTGCATTTTCAAGCTTGAGTGCCAATGCCAGTTCGCCTTCGGGCTTGTCGCAATGCAAAGCCTATTCGAAGGAAAAGGTCGTAAAGTGCTGCGAAACCGTGATTAAGCAACGTGGAGCCCCACGGTGGTTCCTTGAAAATAATTCGAGTTGCTCATCTGCGGCTACGTGCACCAGCGGAGGTATTTCACTTACCCATGGTGAGACCCGCCGTTGTTACATCCGTCCGGAGCTTGATAACAACCAAGGCAAAGGACATGAGCCAGAAGGAAAAACCAGAGGGACTCAGGGTCAGTAAGTTTTAAAAGTCTACTCAAGCGCCGGACGGGTCATCCTCTTCCGGCGTTTTTTTTATCGAGCCAGATCCACTCTGATTGCTTAAGGTTGAGCTGGCTTGGAAGCATTTGTATTACCATATTTCGTGGGCCCGCCAAAGCAGTCGGAAGGTGATAGATTTTACCAGTGCGTAGCGACGCCTTATGGACAGCCGTTGTTCGTTCCGTTCTAGACTGGCTGAGCGAGTGAAAGGCCTTGTCTATTTTTTCTTCACTTATGAGTGCCTGGGCTAATCCTGCCGCATCCTCTAATGCCATCGCCGCACCTTGGGCTAAATAGGGCAGGGTGCCATGAGCAGCATCTCCGATGAGTGTCACGTTGCCGTCGTTCCAATTTTTAAGGGGTGGCACATAGGCTGCAGGCCATGTGGTCCATTCTGCGGCTTGGGCCAAAATGTGTTTCAACGCATCGCAGGCCTTGGCAAAATGAATCTGTGGGGTTTGCCCTTGGGTTATCGCGATGAGGTTTAGTTTGGCGGGATTTCCAATGGGGTAATGCACCACATGGCCACCGGGATAGAGCCAGAGTGTGATGCAGTCACTAACAAGGGAAGGAACGAGGGTGCGGTAAAAAAACTCCGGCATTATGATTGCAGCTGTGCCGGGGAAAAGAGATTGCCGCGTTTTGGACCAGATGCCATCGGCAGCGATTACATTCTTATAGATCGTGTGGTCTAAAACTTCGGAATTGGTTGCAATTGATATGTTTGGCTTTGACTGGGCAACCTTCAATAAAGCCTGCACCAAATCAGCGCGGTGGGCCACGCGGTAGGGCATGCCGAAGCGCTGCTCGAAAGATTTTCCCAACATGATGCGTTTGAGAATCTTTCCATTCACGCCATTTCTGATCAGAATTTCAGGTGGTGACGCGGTGATTGGCGAAACGGCATCCCATGCTCCGAGCTGCTGCAAAGCGCGAACGGCATTTGGCCCCAGTTGCAGGCCAGCCCCAAAGGCTTCAAATTTAGCTGCCTTCTCCAGCAGGATGGCTTGGTGTCCCGCATTGGTTACGGCGATGGCAGAGGCCAAACCTGCTATTCCCCCGCCGATAATGTGAAAAATATTCGGTTTCATGGCTCTATCATGACATGAAAAAACATTCATTTCATGCGGCGGATTGATGCTTGCCGCCAAGCCTGCAAAGCCTTAGGAGAGAGCGAAAATTCAACGGGATTCTGAAACATGGGTTTTATTTCTGATTCACTGAACCGCATTCAACCATCGGCCACAATTGCCATTACCACCAAAGCGCAAGTGATGCAGGCTGAGGGCAAGAATGTGATTGGCCTTGCCGCAGGGGAACCTGATTTCGACACGCCGCAAAACATTAAGAACGCAGCTATTGCTGCTATTCAGGCGGGCAAGACGAAATATACGGCAGTTGATGGCATTCCTGATTTGAAGAAGGCCATTGTTGCCAAGTTTAAGCGTGAAAATAATCTGGATTATAAGCCGTCCCAAATTTCTGTGGGAACCGGTGGCAAGCAGGTGTTGTTCAACGCATTAATGGCGACGATCAATCCCGGTGATGAAGTAATCGTGCCTGCGCCTTATTGGGTGAGCTATCCTGATATTGTGCTGCTGGCTGGTGGCAAGCCGGTGATTGTGCAGGGGGATGCTGCCAAGGGGTTCAAGCTGCAAGCCTCCGATTTGGAAAAGGCGATTACGCCTAAAACCAAATGGCTTATTTTAAACTCGCCCTCCAACCCATCAGGTGCTGCTTATTCGCAAACTGAAATGAAAGCGCTGACGGATGTGTTGGTGAAGCATTCCCATGTGTGGGTGTTGACAGACGATATGTATGAGCATCTGGTTTATGATGATTTCAAGTTTTGTACGCCAGTTGAAGTGGAGCCAAAACTCTATGATCGCACACTGACGATGAATGGTGTTTCGAAATCCTATTGCATGACAGGCTGGCGCATTGGCTATGCAGCAGGGCCGGAAGTTTTGATCAAGGCCATGGCGAAGTTGCAATCACAATCGACATCAAACCCATCCTCAATCGCGCAATGGGCGGCGCTGGAGGCCTTGAATGGGCCGCAAGATTTTATAGCCAAACATAATGTGGTGTTTAAGGAACGGCGCGACCTGGTTGTGTCGATGCTCAACCAAGCCAAGGGCATCAAGTGTGCAACACCTGAAGGTGCTTTTTATGTGTATCCCTCTTGTGCTGACACCATCGGTAAAACTGCGCCTTCAGGCAAGGTGATTGCTTCGGACGAAGACTTTGTTTCGGAATTGCTGGCGGCTGAAGGTGTTGCTGCTGTGCATGGTGCCGCGTTTGGAACGTCACCATATTTTCGCATCTCTTATGCTACAGCCACAACTTCACTCGAAGATGCATGCACGCGCATTCAGCGCTTCTGCGGCAATTTAAGATAAAAAGGATTAAAACCATGTATGCTCAAGTTGTTCCAGCACTGCAAAAGAACCTGCAAGCTCTCACCAAATACCTCAAAAAAGCCGAAGCTCATATTGATGCGCAAAAATTTGATAAATCGGTTGTGCTGGCATTGCGGATTTATCCCGATATGCTTCCATTGATCCGTCAGGTTCTTCTGGTAACCGATTTCTGCAAAGGTGCAGCGGCCCGTCTTGCTGGCGTTGCTATTCCTAGTTTTGCTGACGAAGAAAAAACCTTCGAAGAGCTTTATGCCCGCATTGCCAAGACCGAAGCGTTTTTGGCGAGTTTAGATGCAAAGAGCTTTGCGGGCGGTGAAAGCCGCGATGTGACGATAAAAGTTGGCGGTCAAGATGTAACCATGTCGGGTCAAGTCTATTTCAGCACTGCCGCCTTGCCGAATATGTATTTCCATATGACCACCGCCTATAATCTCTTGCGTGGCATTGGTGTGCCACTGGGCAAGGGTGATTTTTTGGGTCGCTAGGC
>JANYGE010000454.1 GCA_025362535.1 Hyphomicrobiales bacterium | reverse complement strand
AAGGACGGCACGCTGATTGAGGCCAATGACACTTGGGTTCCGGTTTATAAAATCATGCTGGCCAAGGAAATGAACGCCGACGAAGAGCGCGTTCTAGAGCTTATGAGCATGGCTGGTTATGACCGGGCAACCGATGGATTTAAAGCTGGAAGTGTGTTGGCTGCAGGCACCATTAATCAATTGGTGGATATCTGGTGGCCGCAGCTTGATGCAGCGGCCAGACTCGCCAAAGTTCAAAAGATCAATCATGATTATGTCGCTGAGGCTAGGCTTTATATGAAGCCTCTCATGGACTTGGTGCCAGTCTTTGATGAATTACATGCGATGAATATGATTTTAGGTGTGGCGACAAATGATATTCATTCGTCGGCGACTTTTCATATGCAAGAGCTCGGTGTGCACGATTATTTTGTCCACATTATTGGTGCGGACTCTGTTGATATTCCAAAGCCGTCTGGTCAAATGATTGCTCTCTTTGCCGAGCGCACGGGCCTCAAACCGCATGAGATTGCCATGGTTGGGGATAACTCGCATGATATGGAAGAAGCCCGCAATGGCGGCGCTGGGCTTGCCATTGGTGTTTTGACTGGCAATGCTCAACATGATGATATTGCCCATCTGGCTGATCATGTGCTGGCCAGTGTCGCCGATATTCCCCAGCTTTTAAAGCAATTGGGCTGATGTTTTATGAGACGGCACTCAACAATCATGGGTTGGCTTTAGATCCGTTCAAAGCCATTGTGATGCCGCGCCCGATTGGCTGGATTTCAACTGTTTCAGCTGATGGACAAGCCAATCTTGCGCCCTATAGTTTCTTCAATGCTTTTTCAGATAATCCCTATTATGTGGCTTTTGGTTCGGGCGGCTATAAGGATACGCTGAGCAATATCGAAGCGACCAAGGAATTTGCGGTTAATTTGGCGACTTATGATTTGCGCGAAGCGATGAATGCGAGCTCCACATCGGATCGTGGTGATGAGTTTGACATGGCTGGGCTTGAAAAGGCCCGTTGCAATTTGATTAAGCCGCCGCGCGTTGCGGCAAGTCCGGCTTGTTTGGAGTGCCGCCACTTTCAAACCGTTGCATTGCCAGCCAATGATGGGACGGTGAATGATTGGTTGGTCATTGGCCGCGTGGTGGGCATTCATATAGATGATCGCTTTATTGAAGAGGGCCGGGTTAATTCTGCCGCCATGAAACCAATTTTGCGCATGGGCTATTCTGAGTATGCCACGGTGGACTCTGTTTGGCGCATGCGGCGACCCGGTTAAAGCTTGTTGAAATTTGCGAAGTGAGTCTGTCCAAAGAGTCAGAACAGAGCTCGAACGCCTCAATTTAAACACTGTTGATAACTCTGTTTACGAGTCATATTTTTCTATTATTTTCAATGTGTTGATAAAGTTTCACAGCCTGTGGATAAGTCGATTAACGCCTCGTTAACCATCACGGAGTCAGGAGTTAGTTTAGGTGCGGCAACGCTTACTGAAAAGTGAAACGAGTTTAGTGATGATCAACTGTCTGCTTATCGACAAAAACCCCAATGAGAGGCAACGCCTGTCACAGATTTTGCATGGTCTCGGTGTGAGCTGTGCTGAGCGCGCAGGTGCCGAAGAAGGAATCCGGTTTTGCCAAAATCAGCGACCTGATGTGGTGATGATGGAGGCCACAACGGCTGCAGCCACCAGAGATTTTCTGCGTTTGGTTGGCTATCAAGGGCGTAGCAGCCGCCGGCCCGTTGTTATCTTTTATGCCGATTTGCCAGATGTTGACACTATGGCTGAGACGATTATGGACGGTGCTGCCGATTTTTTGATGAAGCCATTTGATCGCGATTTGCTGCAGTTTAAATTGCAGCAGGCGGGCGTGCTTCCGCATTAATACATCTGCCCACATCCTAATAAAACCTTAAATTTCATCATGAACGGATTGTTAAAGCTTCAGCGCTAGTTTGATTGAGTTCTTAGTTGAGTTGGTGCGTCATGAGTGAAGTTTTTGTTGAAGGTTTAGATGTCTCTGTGTTGCTTGCTGTTCTTGAAAACGGTGATGCCAAGGCGCGGATGACACTTGCAAAGCAATTGGCTTTGCTTTTGGCCGATGCCGAAACCCCGCCGCTGGAGCGCGAGCAGGTGACCCCGATTGTTCTCAAACTCACAGTTGATTCCACGCGCGATGTGCGCTGCGCACTGGCGATTGATTTGGTGGCCCAGGAAAAACTCCACGCTGACATCGTGTTTTCCATCATTGCCGATGATGATGATATTGCCTTGCCATTTCTGGAGCAAACACCTTCGCTGAATGAATGGCACATGATGGCTGTTCTGAAAGTTGGCGATGAGCCACGCCAGACTGCCGTGGCAAAGCGCGAAGATTTAACCACAGAAGCAGCGAATTATATTATCAAATCAGCGCCGCTTGCCACTGCAATGGCCTTGTTTGATAATGCTGTGGTGCAGCTGGAAGCTTCTGATTACCGGATTCTATTCCAGCGCTTTGGCCAATCAGCGGAGATGGCGGAGCTACTCTTGGCACGCAAAGATTTGCCTTTGGATATTCGCATCACTCAGGCCAAACGTGCGGCCAGCCGCATGCGCCAAATGATGGCGGAGCGGGGCTGGGTTGCGGCCAATGATGCTTCTGAATTGGTTTCCGATGCTGAAGAAATCGCTGTCATGCGTATTTTGATCGAGGCTAATGCCGCCGAGCGCGCTAAAGCCACCGCATTTTTAGCCAGTAAAAATATGTTAACTCCCGCTCTTATTGTGCGAGCTGCTTCAATGGGTGAAATGGGTGTTGTTGAATCTGCATTCGCCCATTTATCTGGCAACTCGCCGCAGCGGGCTTGTGAAATGATGTATTCGCGCTCACAGCTTTTGTTCAAATCGATTTTCAACAAATCTGGTTTGCCGCAGTCTTGTTTTGGTATTTTGAAGGCTGCTTGCGAAGTTGTTGTCGAAGCGCGTGAAGAGGGGCTTCCGCTCAATGCTGAATCATTTGGCCGCCGCGTGTTGGAAGCGTTGCTCACGCGTTATGAACATATGAGTTCCACTGAACGGGCCAAGCAGATTGAATATTTGGGCCGTTATGGTGAAGACCGGATTCGTAAAATTGCCAAGCGGCTCAAGGCCGATTTGGTGCGGGCTGCTTAATATTTGAACTGCTCATTCAGAACCCGCTCTGCCAAGCTGTGGCCGGGATCGAAGAGAATTTTTACACTGCGCTTTTTGTCTTCAGCGATTTCAACCGAAGCCACATTGCGCACTTCGAGATGATCAGCCACGGCAGCAACCGGGCGCTTATCAGATTCTAGAACGGTGAGTGTCACCTTGGCTTTATGCGGCAGAATTGCGCCGCGCCATCGCCTTGGTCGAAAGGCACTGATGGGTGTTAGCGCCAAGAGGGGCGAGCCAATCGGTAGAATTGGTCCGTGTGCGGAGAGATTATAGGCTGTGCTGCCAACCGGGGTGGAAACCAGCAATCCATCACAAATCAATTCTTCCAATCGGGCTTGACCATCGATTATGATTTTCAATTTGGCGGCTTGTGAGCGTTGGCGCAGCACGGAAACTTCATTGAAAGCTATGGCTTGGTGCTTTTTTCCGGCGTGATCAATGGCGGTCATTTTTAACGGGCGGATGGTGGTGAGTTCGGCTTGATCTAGACGCTCAAGCAAATTCTTTTCCAAGAAGTCATTCATCAGAAAACCGACGGATCCCCGGTTCATACCATAAATTGGCAATCCCGACGTCATGAAGCGGTGCATGGCTTGCAACATCAGGCCATCGCCGCCCAAAGCCACAACTACATCAGCCGATGCCGGATCGGCATTGCCATAAAGCTTGGTGAGCCTGCTCAGAGCGCGGTGCGCTTCTGGGGCTTCGGAGGCGAGGAAGGCGATGCGGGTGAATTTCATGCCGTAATTTGTGCGTTGACAGTTGCCGTTGAGAGTTACAAGTCACACGTTACCATTGCTAGAGAGCTTGTCCAATTAAGATGCGTCGTTTGGTTATTTGCAGCACCTGTAAATTTTCGCCGGAGTCGAAGTTTGCTCCGGATGGACGCACGGGCGGTGAAATTCTCATTGGCCATATGCGCGAGGCTTTGGCGGAGAGACCCGATGTGACTTTGGAAACTCAAATCTGTATGTGGAATTGCGCGCGGCCTTGCAGCGTGGTGATGCAGGATGAAGAGCGCTATTCTTATATCACAGGTGGCAATGCGCCGACGCGCGAACAGGCCGATGCCATTCTCACCTGGTTCGATGCGCATGGCGCCACAGAAACCGGCGAAGTTCCCTTTAAGCTTTGGCCGCAAGCCATGCGTGGGCATTTTATTGCGCGCATTCCTCCGGTGAAATCATGAGTGTGGTTTTGGTTCTGGGTGGGGCTCGCAGTGGCAAAAGCCGCTTTGCTGAAGGGCTGGCAGATAATCCCAAACATTACATCGCAACGGCGCAGGCTTTTGATGATGAAATGCGGGCGCGCATTGCACTGCATAAAATGCAGCGTGGGGAGCAATGGTTGACGCATGAAGAGCCGTTTGAACTGGTGGCGACTTTGCAGAAATTAGATGTCCAAGGCAATTTCATTCTCGTCGATTGCCTGACATTGTGGCTTTCGAATTTGCTTTTGGCGGAGCGTGATTGCGAGGCCGAAGTTACAAAACTTGTGGCCCAGCTTCGCCAAGCAAGCAGCCGCATTGTTATCGTTTCCAACGAGGTGGGGCTTGGCATTGTGCCGGATAATAGACTGGCCCGCGCCTTTCGAGATGTGCAGGGCATTGCCAATCAGCGGGTGGCTGAGGCGGCTTTAAACGTGGTGTTTATGGCGGCGAGCCTGCCGCTTATACTGAAAGGGCCATTGCCAATAGCACAGCTGTGACGAGCAGAATGATCAAGGCGTGATCGTAGAGTTCTAGCCCGCGTTTAATATCGGATGGTTCTAGAGTTTCGCGGCCATCACCCATGTAAGGCAAGTCTACCATCTCACCGTTATAGTTGCGTGGTCCACCAAAGCGCAAACCAAGGGCACCTGCCATCGAAGCTTCCGGCCAGCCCGCATTGGGGGATTGGTGTTTGCCAGCATCACGCCACATGGCTTGTAAAGCGTTTTGGGCATCAATCTTTGAGTTTATCCTAGCAGCTGCGGCGAACATCAGCCCGGTGAGTCGTGAGGCAGGCAAGTTCACCAGATCGTCGAGCTTTGCTGTTGCCCAGCCAAAGTTCAAATATTTTTCGGATTTATGGCCGATCATCGAATCTGCTGTGTTGATGGCTTTGTAAATGACGAGGCCGGGCAGGCCGAGCAGTGCATACCAGAATATTGGTGCGGTGATCCCATCAGCCGTGTTTTCCGCGAGGCTTTCGAGGGCAGCTTTGGCGATTCCGCTTTCATCCAAAGTTTCAGGATCGCGCCCGACAATTTTTGCCACTTCGGTGCGAGCAGCGGGCAGGGACTGCCCCAAAGCACGGTCCACGGCTGAGACATGATCACGCAGAGATTTTTGGGCCATAAAGGCTGTGGCAAGGGCCAGGTTGATAGATC
>JANYGE010000280.1 GCA_025362535.1 Hyphomicrobiales bacterium | reverse complement strand
TCCTTTTGAACAGGCTGAGCTTTCTCCCATGGCGAGGAGTTTTTATGCCGATTCAAAGCGCGTCTCCAACTCTCGCATCAAAGCCGAACTGGGTTACCAGTTAAAATATCCAAACTATCGAGTGGGCCTTGCAGCACTTCTCAAAAGCTAATGCCATCAGCTCTTTCCGCCAGCTGCAAAACCTGTTCTTGAATCATCTGAATTTGTGAGGGTGCAGAAAGCCTATGATCGCCACCTTTGATAAAGGTGAGAGAAATATCTGGACCTTTGAGGGCTTCAAATGTTTTCACCGCGTGGGCGGGAGGAACATCGGCGTCTTCCGATCCTTGAATGATGCGCACCGGAAATGGCAAGTGCAAACCATCCTTCAACAGTAAATGCTGCAGTCCATCTGAAAGCAAGCGCGCAGTAATCACAAAAGGCTCGCCATATTCTGAGGGCCGCACATAGGCCCCGGTCTGATCCAATTCACGTTTCTCACGCTCGCCAAATTCGTCCCACATTAAATCCTGCGTCATGTCAGTTGCGGGTGCGATCAAGACCATGCCAGCAATACGGCGAAAGGCCTTTGGGTCTTCCTGTTGCAGGCGCTTGGCCAATAGCAGGGCCAGCCATCCACCCATCGATGAGCCCACAATAATGCGTTTCCCCATGGTATGGCTCAGGAACATATGGATAGCTTGTTCCAGCCACAGGGAAATGGTGCCATCAGTAAATAACCCCGCAGATTCTCCATGTCCGGAATAATCAAAGCGCAGGCATTTTCGTCTGGTCGCTCTGGCCATCTCAGCCAAGGCCTCAGCCTTGGTTCCCGTCATCGTCGATTTAAAGCCACCGAGCCAGAAGAAACTTGTCGGCCCCAGCTCTTCATCTCCGCCATCCACGCGGTAGGCCAGACTTGCGGTGCCCAATTCCTCATCAAATAGTGTGTTCGACATAATGCCCTAACCCCAAACGAATGCCCCTTATACAAGCGCAAGACTTCTGCTATTGAAACCCGGCTGGATTCGCAATTGAATAGAACCAGCCAGATCAACCAAGGAGAAGAAACCCACTTGAGCATACCACCACGCAAACCGGCACCTGTTAGAAGTGCCACACCTGCCCCTAAGGAAGAAACCCATAAGATCAATAGCCGTATCGATAGCCGCGAAGTGCGCTTGATCGATGCTGATGGTAATAATGTAGGCGTAGTGCCCACCAGACAAGCCTTGATTATGGCCGAAGAAGCCAATCTTGATCTTGTAGAAATTTCACCGGACGCCAAGCCGCCGGTTGCGAAGATTCTGGATTTTGGCAAGTTCAAATTCCAAGAACAAAAGAAAGCCGCCGAAGCGCGCAAGAAACAGCGCGTGATTGAAATCAAAGAAATCAAGCTCCGTCCCATGATCGATGACCATGACTATGACGTGAAGCTGAAGGCAGCGATGCGTTTCTTTGGTGAAGGTGATAAAGTAAAAGTCACCTTACGTTTTCGGGGCCGTGAAATGGACCACCAAGAATTGGGCCATAAGCTGCTAAACCGCGTGAAGGCCGATACACTTGAAATTGCCAAGGTAGAAATGGAACCGCGCTTTGAAGGCCGTCAGATTATTATGATTTTGGCGCCGAAGGCCACGAAATAATCGAATGAAAAAGGGCCCCAACAGGGGCCCTAATCATTTATCGCACTTTTAGGTGCGAGCGTAGATATCATCATAGCGGATGATGTCATCCTCACCCAGATAATCACCAAACTGCACTTCAATGATCTCCACAAGGCCTTCGTGGAGGTTTTCGAGCCGGTGTTTTGCTCCGAATGGAATATCAATCGATTGTCCACGCGTCATAGGCTTTACGATATCACTCACCGTGACGGTGGCACTTCCATTCACCACCGTCCAATGCTCGCTGCGGTGCTTGTGGCTTTGCAAGGAAAGCCTGCCACCACTGGTCACCACAATGTGTTTGACTTTAGAATCTGGGGTTTTCATCCAAAACATGGAATGAGCTCCAAGGCCGTGTTTCACTATACATCATGCATTTCTCCAGCGAATCTGATTTAAAATCACTTTAAGTGTTTGCTAGGCATTCGCCAGCTCAAGTCTACCCTTATAGAAAATGAGTAATCCTAGTGATTGACGGCAGGGATTTGTCCAACTATAAGCCCGCCATCGCAAACGGTGTAGAGAGAGCTCTGCACCAATTTTTATTTATAAATCAGGAACTCTTATGGCCAATACCTCCTCAGCCAAGAAAGCCACCCGTGCATCAGCACGCCGTGCCGAAGTAAACAAGAACCGCACCAGCCGCATCCGCACCCATGTGCGCAAGGTTGAAGAAGCCATCGTTGCTGGCGTTAAGGCCGATGCCGTGGCAGCACTTGCTGTGGCAACCCCTGAAGTGATGCGTGGGGCCCAAAAGGGCATCATGCACAAGAATGCCGCTTCCCGCAAAGTTTCACGCCTCACGTTGCGTGTTCGTGCGATGCAAGGCTAATAGCCACTGATCATCTTGCAGATGATTTAAGTTTCAACGCCGCTGAGCTTCTCAGCGGCGTTTTTATTTGTCCGAACACTGAATGTTATGCACAGAAATAGCGCTTATGAATCATTCACTTGAAAGGATTAGGATTATTTACGGATAGCAAGCAGCCTTTTAAGAGTTACAAAAATTTGAAAATAACCCAAAGTTGCGCTGCTTTTTTAATTGGTTTTAGTATTCTTGAGAACACATTTTAGTTATGTAAAACAATAAGTTAAGATTCAATTGTGGCAATTCACCGCCGCACATAAAATCTTTGTTCTCCTCCGTGTACGGAACGTTTGATGATTCATGTTGATTAAGGCCCAGCCCCTTCGCTAGCGTAATTTCAAGTTGACGTCTTGGACTGCGGAAAACCAGCCTCCAAGGCAAGATCAACAGGGGGCACGTGTGCAGTCTGCGTTTCTGTAACTGTATAACTGTCAGAATTTTAAGTGCGTAACGCTGAAAACTCAGATTCAGCGGATGGAGAATTATACGTTGAGTCAAGATTTTTAGTTTGGGCTGAAGGGTGGTGTCTCAAAGCGAACTGCTTTGGGAATAATTGTAATAATAAAACACGCAAACATCTGTGCGGGGCCGCATGGATGTTGAGAAAACGTGAGAAGACATTAAAAGGCGGCAACGACATGACAAATCTAGCACAGACTTTGGTGAATATTCCAAAGCATGGCCCATTAAAAGACCAGTGGCAGCGCATTTCGCAGCGCTTAAAGGCTGAATTGGGTGATGATCTTTATAATAGCTGGTTTGGCCGCATGGATGCCGAAGATTGTGCCGCTGGGATGTTAACTGTATCGGTCCCCACGCGGTTCTTGCGTAGCTGGATCGAAAACCATTATCTCACAAAGCTACATAAAATTGCTGAAAGCGAATTTGGTCCATTGAGCTCGGTGCAAGTGCGTGTGCGCATTCAAGGCGAAGTCTCGCGCGCCAATGGTCAAGCCGTTGTTGATCAGCCGCGACCAGCTGTAGCGATGCCAGAGCGCAACAGTGCGGTTGCCGCGCAAATCCAAACTTTTCTAACCGCTGAACGCGGCAATAATTATGATGAAAACCAAACCTTTGGCTCTTTCATTGTGGGCTCATCAAATCAATTGGCCCATGCTGCAGCCATGCGCGTTGCAAATGCTGTGAGCGGCGCTGCCCTCACCTTCAATCCGCTGTTCATTCATTCCGCCGCAGGACTGGGCAAAACCCATTTGCTCAATGCCGTTGCTCAGCATGTGCGCATGACCCAACCAGGCCGCAAAGTGCTGATGTTGACGGCTGAGCGCTTTATGTATGGCTTCATCCATGCCATCCGCCAGCGCGATACGCTCGCCTTCAAGGATCAGTTTCAATCGGTTGATGTGCTGTTGATTGATGATTTTCAGTTCTTACAAGGCAAAGCCATCCAGCAGGAATTTTGCCACGCTTTCAATTCTCTGGTCGATTCTAAGCGCCAAGTTGTGGTGGCTGCTGATGTGCCTCCAGCCCAGCTTGATACCATCGATCAACGCATGCGCTCGCGTTTGATGGGCGGCCTGGTTATTGATATTGAAACCCCTGATTTGGACCAGCGCCGCAAGATTTTGGATATGCGCCATAACGCAATGTTGAATGGCGATCTCTCGGGTGCCATTGCCCCAGAAATATTGGAGCTGATTGCCAACCGGATCACCGGTGGTGGCCGCGAACTTGAAGGCGCTCTCAACCGCATTATGGCCTATCAGCAATTTAACAAATCACCGATCACGCTTGATCTGGCCTCTATGGTGCTGCGCGATGCGGCTGGCACGGCTGATCTGGGCCGCATCAAGATCGATGATATTCTGAAAATCGTGGGCCGCCATTATAATGTGGGTCGCACGGATTTATTGTCGCCGCGCCGGGCCCGCGCTGTGGTTATGCCGCGCCAGATTGGCATGTATCTCGCCAAGAAATTAACCGCACGGTCTCTGCCGGAAATTGGCCGGCGCTTTGGTGGGCGCGATCATTCGACCGTGCTACATGCGGTTCGCAAAATCGACGAGCAAATCAAAGGCGACGAAAAACTCGCCCGCGAAGTAGCGATGCTCATTCGTCTCGTGGAGCAGCAATAACCTGAGGCAGATTTGAGTGAAGTGCGTTCCTCATTTTCTGGGGTGTCGCAACTGGCTGTAGCGATGCCGATCCCGAACATGCGCGGTTCTCTCTAACAAGGCCTTGTGTTGCAAGTAATTGCACATTCGGACGGGACCGCCATGTTGAACAAAGAAGTGTTGATCGCCCAACGTCAAACCGCTCTGGAGTTAACCAAAGCTGGGCCACCGGTTCGAACGTCAAACCCGTTTTTCGGCGTAGGTCCGATTACCGATGGCGCGCTCAATGATGAAGAAAGCAGAAAGACCAGAGCCGAATTTGAACAATGGTTGGGTAAAACCTATCGCAAGCTCGACGATAAGGGTGGTGATAGAGGCCCCTTCACTTTAGCGGAAATCAGCCGTTCCATGCATCGTGGGTATCCCGCCGATAAAATCATTCTGGATATGATGCGTGAAATCCATCGCTACTTTGGCTTTGGCAAAAATCACCGCATGGCTATGGGCTTGGGCGGCGGCCATTCTGGATTTACGGTTTGCGCATTGCATCTGATCTCTGCCGCAAACCCCGCTCAGCATATTTATATTGATACGCCAGAACCTGAATCTGATACGGCCAAAGCCGGTGGGTTTTTTCGGCAATCCTGGGGCGCGCAAATTGTCGAGTTGATGCGCCTCTCCAAAGGGGGCGATGAAGCGCGGCTGCATTTTGCTACGACAGAAGGCCATATTCCAAGTGCCGAAACTCTTACCAGCATGGGCATTAAATTGGTTTTTGGCGTCGGCCATGAAACCACAGGTGCGACCACTTACACAAAATCAGATATTCTGAACCTGCTTGCGTGGTTAGATGCCAATCCCACTGAACATCATGCCGTTTTAGATGCAACATCGCTCTTGGGTGCCATGCCCTGGGGTGACGATATTATTGCACAGCTGATGCAGAAATGTTGTTTCTTCACCCCATTTCAAAAAGCCATTGGCGGGATTTCCGGTTACTATATCGCAAGCTTCACGCCGCAAGCTTTGGCCATGATTGAGCAAAACCAGCTTGCTCCGGGCTTTGCCATTCCACGTCAATTTAAACTTGCCGCTCCGGTGGATGCCAAGAAACCACTCACGGGCCAGCGCACCACCAATATCGGTCCCTTCTATGATCCCCTCGCAGATAAGATGATTGGTGGTGTGATCAACACCTTCTCTAATGTCGCCCTCGCTGAAACGACATTTGGTTTGCTCACCATGCAAAAGCGCGTGGGTGATATTAAAAATCTCAACCGCCGCGCCATCAGCAACCGCGATGCCGTTAATGAATGGATTTCCACGAGTGATCTGCTTGAGCTTGGTGTGGTCGATGCCGAAAGACGCGGCACGGCCGTCACTTTATTAAAGGTCAAAGACCCTGACATTCAAGATGCAGAGCTTCACGCCCGCATTCTTCAACGCTCGAAGCAATTGCTCGCTTATGACGGGATGACGCATCCCAATGGGGATTATGAAGCAGGCTTGGATGTGGCGCGTTATGTCAATGCGTTTCCCGGCACGCCCGGCGATTACCGCGCCTGGATTGGCGGCATTCGCACCAGTTCAGACATTGTGGCTCTGCTGGAAAATATTCGCTATGCCTATCTCCGCGCCAAAATTTTAGTGCTTGAGGAAGAACTTGCCAAACAAGGCGTTGTTTTCGCCGCGCAACCAAAGAGCGCTCAACTCAACCGTACTTACAAGGTTCTGATTTGTGATCTCATTGGATTGAAATTTGCTGCCGATGGCAAGCCTGATCCAACAGAGGTGAAAGCCTATATTGAATCCAAGAATGGCGTGTTCCATTTTGGCGCGGCTCAAGATTCGAGAACTTACGAATCTGGAAAGATTCACTTCTTCTATTTGCCAGATATCTCGACAGAAGCTGAGATTCTGCCACTGACTGACAAGGGCCAATATGATGCAGTGATCGCTGCAGCAACTTTGCTGCCCAAGGCATCGATCTTCAAATCGGGAGGTGTGCGTATCGGCGCGGGCACCGGCAATATGGGATCATCCTCTTGGGGTGGTGGCAATGGTGTGAAGGGTGCGGCCCCTTTGATGAACACACCGGGGTTCAATTCACGCGCCACCGCTCAAATGACATTCAAAGCCTTGCTGCGCCTGCAGCCGGGCTTGCCCATAGATGAGCTCCACCGCCGCAGCGTGGCGGGAGAGTTTGATACTGGAAAAAATTTACGGGATTTTCCGAC
>JANYGE010000250.1 GCA_025362535.1 Hyphomicrobiales bacterium | reverse complement strand
GGCCCACTTAGCCGAAAACCCGAGAGGGTTTTGCGGCATAGTGGGCACCTCAGGGTGAGGGTTTTATCTCCCTCAGCTGAGGTGCTCGTAGCATAGCGGAGAGCCTCGAAGCATAAGCCACGGGTGAATTATGCAACGGTTCCCATCCCCCAACCCCGTCACCCCCGCGAAGGCGGGGGCATAGCTTTCTTGAGTTCCGCAGCCAATGCAAGGCTACGCATAAATTACCTGAGTTGATGATGGAAACTCTATTGACAATTTATTCCTATAGGACTATATCCCCTTTTAATGGAACCGTTAAGGAGGGGACAGTGTCGACAGCGTCTCGAAATTGCCGGTTCCATCAGCAGCGCTTGCAGGGCTGGGGAAATAACGCGCCTCAACCTTCCGAGAGCTTCGGCGCTGGACCTTGGGCATTACGACCCAAGCGCCTTCAATGGCTAGCCAATATCATCGCCGAATTTAAAATCGCTGCGCTTTGCGATTGTGGCTCCACGCCATTTTTTTTAAAATCGATTTTCCATCGGCAAGGGGCCATTTCCAGGCATTCCCCTCCTCTTATTTTTCAAAACGCACAGGCACCTCCGCACCAGCCGCTCTGCTCCTCTTCGGTTGCCGGCATAACCGGCGCTGCTTGTCGCGGAGTCACGTCTGCATTAAAGGACCAAGATGCAAAACCGAAACTGGCACGATCTACAATATCTCCCCAGCCTCACCGTGGCCAATGCGGCGAGCGTGTTTCCGGATTGGGAAAAGCGCGCCGCTGTCTCGCGCGCCAAATATCCTTTCATCGCCGATATTGCCTATGGTTCGCATCCGCGCGAAATGCTTGATCTGTTCCGCGTGTCAAACGCCAAAGCCACCTTGGTTTTTATTCACGGCGGCTATTGGCGCATGTTATCGAAACTGGAAACATCCTTTGTGGTTGACGGCTTTGTGGAGCAGGGGGTGAGTGTGGCCTTGATCAATTATCCGCTCTGCCCCGAAGTTTCGATTGGCGATATTCGAAGCTCCATCCAAAAGGCCTTCGCGCATCTTTATAAAAATCTGCTCACCACAGAAGAGCGCCAGACCATCGTGGTTACCGGCCATTCTGCGGGCGGTCATCTGGCCGCCCTTCATCTGGCAACGGACTGGAGTGAATTTGGCCTGCCAGAAAACCCCATTGCCGGAGTGATTGCCCTGTCTGGTGTTTTCGATGTGGCTCCCCTCATGCACACGGAACTCAATGATAAGCTCCACATCACTGAAAAATCGGCAGCGGAGATAAACCTGCATAAAGTAGCGCTTAAATCAAAGGCCGCTTTGGTTTTGGCTGTGGGTGGTGCCGAGCCAGAAGAGTTTCACCGCCAATCGAGAGAGCAAGCCAAGGCTTGGGCAGCCCTTGATCCGCAATTCATAACACTGCCAAATATCAATCACTATACCATTGTTGATAGCTTGGCTGACCGAGAAGGGGAATTGCACAAACAGGCGATCAGCCTGTTGCACGCGCCTAATCACCCCGCTAAACACAGCTCATAGCAATAGGGAACGCAAACATGAGTCTTTCAACCTCAACTCTCATCAACCAAATCTGGAAACCCACGCAATCTCTCGCTTTGGTGCGCAATATTATGCTCGCCATTACTGGCAGCTTGCTGGTGGCTTTGGCCGCGCAAATCACCGTTCCCATGTGGCCCGTACCGATGACGTTGCAAACTTTGGCTGTGCTTGCTGTTGGGGCTGCTTATGGCTCGCGTTTGGGTGCCGTCACTTTAGTTCTTTATGCCATTGAGGGCGCTGTTGGCCTGCCATTCTTTGCTGGCGGTCAAGCTGGGTTGATCAATCCTCAAGGTCTTATTCTGAGCAGCGGCGGCTTCATCATCGGCTTTATTCTGGCGGCATGGTTGGTTGGTAAATTGCTTGAGCAGGGTTGGAGCAGCAGCATTATAAAAACAATCTTGGCCGCACTCATTGGCACAGCCGTAATTTATATCCCCGGCCTCATTTGGCTGGCCGTATGGGCCGCGAAAACACAAAGCATGGGCGCTGGCGATGCTGTGCAAGCCGCGATCAGTTGGGGCTTCACACCCTTCTGGGTTGGCGATGTTGTTAAGGCCATAATCGCGGCCTTGGCCGTGGGTGGCGCTTCACTGGGCCTCGCAAAAAAATAATTACATCGGCTCAAAGTCACTCGCGCCGCGTACAAATTCATTCAGTGCAGCGGGGCGGGTGGCGGGTGGCTCGCGGCGTAGCTTGCAATTTTTAATGTCGCACAGGCGACAGGTTGATCCAAACGGGCGCGAGTCAGTTGTGCGGATGTTCATTTTGTCCAAGTGAACTGGTGTTGTTATGAGCGCTGCCATCTGGGAGTTTTCGCGCAGTGCTAACATGACGATTTGTTTTCCATCGCTGCTCTGCAGCAAGACAGCTTTAACCTCGGCTCCACAATCAAACAGGGGCAATTGCCCACACAAGCTGCCTGATTGTGGCAAATGAAATCCAAGCTGCCCTTGTCTTTCGAGAAGAGCGCCTGTGGCATCAACGATGAGAATGCCAAAACCATTCGTCATGGCTAAGCGCCGCATGATGGCCAATCGGCTAACGCTGAAGCGTGCTGCCAGAGCCCCAACATCAAATTTTAAATCCTCAGCAGAGGTCATAAATTTCGCCGCCGGACATAAAATCGCCAAGGCCAAAATTTGGGCCAGTTCCTGCCGCAGGAGGCGGCTACTTTCAGCTTGCTTTGCAAAAATGGATGCCGAAATGATCTCATCAATTTTGCTGCGGCCTTCAAGTTGCGCAACCAGCACAGCCACTTCCCAAAGCCTTTGCGTGGCATTCAGTTTTTCTGAAATCAACAAGCGCTGCGAATGACGATCATAGCGCGCCCGGTCATAACCCATAATTTCAACCGGAATAATCCGCACATCAATGCCGGAATGCGCGCGAAGTTTTGCTTTTAGCCCCGCCATCGGATCATCCTTCGGCGAAAGCTCAAACCAAATTTCTTCCGCCAAGGCTTCAAGCGAGGGAAATGAACTCTGCTGCTGCACAAAACGGCGCACCGCATCAAATGGAATTTCAGTTTGCGAACCGCCACCAACGGCCATGTTTTGTGAAAGCTCACCGAGCCGCTTCAGCACTTCACGATAGGCCTGATAAAGCTTCACCGTTGCTCCCACTAAATTGGGGGCCACCTGTGCAGCTTCTTGCAATTCGCTGATTGCCGGAATTTCTCCAACCAGTAAGGGATCCGAAATGACCTCCTTCAATCTGGCAAGACTATCACCAGATTCAGGCGTAGCGCCCAATTCAGCAATATCCACGTCATGTAAGGTGTTGAGCTTGATCAGCAGCTGGGCGGTGATCGGCCGTTGGTCGCGCTCAATCAGATTGAGGTAGCTCGGTGAAATTCCCAAGCTCTCCGCCAGAGCGGCTTGGCTAAACTGTAACCGATTGCGAATGCGCCGCAGCCTGGCCCCAGCAAATATCTTACTTCCTGTCATGTTTACAATCTTTACAAATTATCGAACAGTAATTTACAAAATATAACACATTATCTTGAGTTTTCTAGCTTTCGTGGCATTCGAGTGTAAATATTTGTCATAGATTTACAGGAGCCATCATGACCGCTTTCAACGCCATCACCCCATCCGCCCCGCAAGGCCGTTTTGACGGCATTCAACGAAATTACACAGTGGCCGATGTGCAGCGCCTGCGCGGCTCCATGCAGATTCGCTACACGCTGGCCGAAAATGGAGCCAATCGTCTGTGGTCGCTCCTTAAAGAAGAGCCCTTCATCAATGCGCTCGGCGCGCTTTCTGGCAATCAGGCCATGCAAATGGTGCGTGCGGGCTTGAAGGCGATTTACCTGTCGGGCTGGCAAGTGGCAGCCGATGCCAATGTGGCGGGCGGCATGTATCCTGATCAATCCTTGTATCCTGCCAATTCCGGCCCAGAGCTGGCCCGCAAGATCAACAAAACTTTGCAACGTGCTGATCAGATCGAACATGCCGAAGGCAAGATGTCGGTTGAGAATTGGTTTGCACCCATCGTGGCGGATGCCGAGGCCGGCTTCGGTGGCCCGCTCAATGCCTTTGAAATTATGAAGGCCTATATTGAAGCTGGCGTTGCCGCTGTGCATTTTGAAGACCAACTCGCGTCTGAGAAGAAGTGCGGCCACTTGGGTGGCAAAGTGTTGATCCCCACCTCAGCCCATATCCGCAATCTCGTTGCCGCGCGTTTGGCAGCAGACGTAATGGGCGTTCCCACTTTAATCGTTGCCCGCACCGATGCGGAAGCCGCAAAGCTTCTCACCTCCGATATTGATGAGCGTGATCGTCCATTTGTATTGCCGGATGCTCGCACCAGCGAAGGTTTCTATCATGTGCAAAACGGCATTGAGCCCTGCATTGCCAGAGCTATCGCCTATGCGCCTTATGCTGATCTCATCTGGTGCGAAACCTCTACACCAGATTTGGTGCAGGCCAAAAAATTTGCCGAGGCGGTGCGCAAGGAACATCCGAACAAGATGCTCGCCTATAATTGCTCACCCAGCTTCAATTGGAAAAAGAAATTGGATGATGCCACCATTGCAAATTTCCAAACAGAACTGGGCGCCATGGGGTATAAATTCCAGTTCATCACACTGGCTGGCTTCCATCAATTAAACTTCGGCATGTATGAATTGGCCAAGGGTTATCAAGCCACTCAGATGAGCGCCTATTCAAAACTGC
>JANYGE010000232.1 GCA_025362535.1 Hyphomicrobiales bacterium | reverse complement strand
CACGGCCTTTTTGGGCGCTCATCTGATCTCTCCTATAGGGGTTCGGTGGCGGCGCGAAATCTCTGGATCACGCCGAAATTTTCGGTCTTCACATTGCGTGACACCGTGCTGAAAATCACACGCAGATTGACCAACTTGTGGCCTTCCAAAGTGAGGGCCGCATTATCGAGCGCTGCTTCAATTTCAGCGGCGATAGCTTGCGCAGCAGCACGCCCGCGCTGGTTGGTGATGGTCTCAAGCGTCACAAAATGTTCATGGGCTTTTTGATCGGCCACACTCCAGTCGCGGGTTTCAATGCCGGTGAAGGCAACATAGGGTGCGTTGGCCCCGCGCGGCACTTCATCAAAAATATGAGCACCCCCGAGCAGGCGGCAGAGTTCCGCGCGTGTCAGCAAAGCCTCGCGCATCGCCACTTGTAAGGCCAAGGTCGCGGTCATATGAGCCTCACATTGCGATAAGGGTGAAGCAGGCAGCGCGCCGAAAGGGGCATGGGTCCTGCATCCACATCACCCCGGCTGGCATACCAATCAGCTACAATGATCAGCAAGGCTTGCGTGATCGGCGCTGGAACTGAATCTGCCGCAGCGCCAAAGCCAGCGTTGAGTTTAATCTCAATGCCATTAACGCGCCTGCCAAGCGTTGGAAAATTGCGGCCCTGGCGCAGCACCAAGCGGCACGGCCTTGAGGCACTGTCGAGAACATAATGAGCGGGATCAAGAACAGCCGCCACATCATCTTCGCCGTAAATCAGCAGATCACTGATGGAGAGCACAGGCGCAAGCGGCAAGCTGAACACGCCAAGCTCTGGCCAAGCATCGTGAAACACTGACCAGCTTTGCTGAAGCAAAGCCAGCCCGCAGAATTGCTCCACCGTGCTGCGCGCCGCAGTGATCAGTGTATTGATATATAAATCATCATCAGCATGGGTCACCCGCAAATGCGCCTTGGCTTCGGCCAAGCTTATGGGTTCCACGGAAGGTGGAGTTGTGAGAATGGGGGACATGGGAAATTCCTAAAAGGAGCGAATAGCGAATAGGGAGTAGCGAATAGGGAAGAAGTTGCAGCGCTTTACTATTCGCTATTCGCTACTCCCTATTCGCTCTCTTCCTTAACTCACCCCAAACTTCATCAGCTTCACCGCATCGAAATCCTGCATGCCGCCGCCCACGCGTTTGGTGGTGTAAAACAGCACATAGGGCTTGGTGGAATAAGGGTCGCGCAGCATGCGAATGCCCACACGGTCCACAATCAAATAGCCGCGTTTGAAATCACCAAAGGCCAGCGCAAAGGAATCTGTGGCAATGTCTGGCATATATTCGCTTTCCACCACCGGCATATTGAGCAGCATGGCGTTGCCATCCGCCGTGGCCGCAGGCTGCCAGAGATAATTGCCTTGCGCATCTTTGAATTTGCGGATCACGGCTTGCGTCGAGCGGTTCAACATGAAGCGGGCATTTTGGCGATAACCCGCTTTCACCGCATAGATCAGATCGACCAATTTATCCGTGGGGTTGGACGCAGCAAAGCCGCCCGCCACACCCGTTGCAAGATAGCCCGTATTGCCCCAGCTCCACGCGCTTTGCGCAACTTTGGTATAGCTCAAGAAGCCCTTGGGCCTATTGACGCCATCGCCATTGACGAAGGCATCAGTTTCCTGTTCGGCAAAAACTGTTTCCACTTCTTGCGCAATCCATTGATCAAGATTGACCACGCTATCATCAAGCAACGCTTGCGTTGCTGCTGGCTGGGCATAAAGCTCCATGGTTGGAAATTGCAATTCGGCCAATGTGGCGGTGCTGGTTTGCGGACGTGCAGCCGCTTCGCCCACCCAGCCTGCGGCTGCCCCAGTGGTGTTGAAGGGTTTTTTATAAAGCGAAGTTGAAACCCGCCGCACATCTGCAATCTGCCGCATCGGTGAGGCTTTCGAAAGCAAGCGGCCAATTTCGGCTTCAGTTTCAGAAGGCACCAAATAGCCGCCATCCGTATTGGTGCCAACCGACATGGCCTTGGCCTCAATGCCAAACAGGCCTTGGGCCTCACCTTTGCGCACATAGCATTCAAAGGCGCGCTTATGTTCGGTGGGTTCAGATTTCGCATCGCCCCCAATGGGAGAGCGGCGTGATTTTAAGGTGAGTTCATCAAGCGCCTTGTTGATGCG
>JANYGE010000224.1 GCA_025362535.1 Hyphomicrobiales bacterium | reverse complement strand
GGTTTACGCTCGGCATAGTCGTGCAAACCCACTTTGCGCAAAGCCGCTCTGACCTGCTCCTTTTGCGCCGTATTGAGTTTCAGCGCTGGTGAGATTCCCAGCGCCACATTATTCCACACGGTAAGATGTGCAAAGGCATTGTAATCTTGGAATATCATGCTCACCGGACGCAGAGCAGGCCCAATGCCCGTCATGTTCTTTCCATCCAGAAAAATCGCCCCAGACTGTAGCGGCTCAAATCCAGCTATCAGTGAAAGCAAAGTTGATTTACCAGCTCCACTTGGCCCCAAAACCGTATAGAATTTTCCTGCCTCAGCATTCAGATCAATCCGCAAGGAAAAATCAGGAAGCTGATACAAAGCGTTTTCAATTTTGATCATCGTGCCCTCCCGCTGCGCTGCGCCACCAGTGCAAGGCCATAACAACTGAGCGCCAAAAGCAGCGCTGTGCCGGAGGCCGCAGTGCTGCGATAATTGCCCATCTGTTGGTGAATAAGAGCAGGCAAAGTCATAAGTCCTTGCGAGCCCAAGAGTGTCACCGCTGTCAAATCACCGAGCGACATCACAAAGGCCAGCAGCCCTGCTTGCCGCACAGCTGGCAGCATAAAAGGCAAATCAATTGTCCAAAACCGATTCCACCCCAGCACTCCTAATTCTTCGCAGAGTCGGTGATGCGATGGCCCCAACTGAGCGTAGCGCGAACGTAAAACCGCAACTGAAAACGGCAAAGCCATCAAACCATTAAGCCCAATCACCGCACACAGAGTAACTGCAAATGCGGTGTCAAACTCTTTAAAGGCCAGAAACCATCCGGTGGCCATAACAGCAGGCGGAATGATCAGCCCGGCAAGCGCCAAGCTTTGCGCGGCGGCCTGCTGCATCTGGGCCAATGGCCAAGCCAAAGCCAAGGCGAGCAATGTCGCGCCAGATCCGATGATCAAACTGAATCCAAGGGCAGAAAAAGTGGTTTCATTGATTACCACATTGGGCGCTCCAGCAATCACCACAACGAGCAACGGCGGCAGCACAATGGCTGTCGCAATAGCAATCGCCAACCCATCCATCAGGCGCGCCAATGTTGCACCGCCATCATGCCGCAGGATGACTTGTGTGTTTTGATTTGGGCTTTGCTGCTGCAGCACCAATCGCCCTGACAGCACCACCAAAATTAAACATAAGATAATTTGCAATATAGAAAGAGCCAGAGCCCGGCCCACATCAAAATCCATGCGCAAAGCTTGATAAATCGCAACTTCCAGCGTTGTGGCGGCTGGCCCACCCAAAGTGAGAACCACAACAAAGCTTGCGGCGCATAAGAGAAAGATCAAACTGAACAGGCTGGGCAGGGCGCTGCGCAGATGCGGCCATTCCACATGCCTGAAGATTTCCCGATCAGAAAATGAGAGCTGTTCCGCAAGTTTAAAATTTTCGGGCGCAATGCCAGTCAGAGTCTCGTGAAAAAGTTTGGCAGCCAGTGGTAAATTAAAAAACACATGCACCAATAGAATGCCACCGAGCCCGTAGATATTGACGATGCCCCCAAGCCATCCATTATGGCCATAGACCGCCGACACACCCAGCACAGCCACAATAGCAGGCAGGGCAAAGGGCACAGCAAATAGGCCAAGCAGCAAGCGCTTGCCGAAAAACTCCCGCCGCGCCAAAGCCCGCGCGGTGAGCAATCCGAGCGCGAGCGAAATCACCGTAGAGAAAAATGCCTGCTTCAGCGTGAACAGCAAAACATTGAAAATGCTCTGATCAAAATGCCAGTCTTGCCCCCCACCATGGTTCATTGCAAACCACAGAAGTGGAACCAGCCCAAGAGCAACCGCGCCGACTATAAAAGCCGACGCGCTCCATTGCCAACTGGACAGTGAATTATTCATTCACCGCCTTCTGCCATTCCTCAATCCAAGCGCGGCGATTCTTGTTCACCTCGGCGGGTGAATAAAGCAATGTCTTGGCAGGCTTCACCAGATCATTGAATGCAGCAGGCAAAGCCACTGAAGTTTCGCCAGCAGGCATCATCCAATTATTTGTTGGAATTTCATTTTGAAAATCTGCAGTCAGCATGAAATCCAAAAATTTTTGCGCCAAGGCATGTTCCTTCGAAGCCTCAATCAAACCCGCCACTTCAATTTGCAAATAATGGCCTTCGCTAAATTCTGCAGCTTTATATTTCGTCACCTTTTCCACTTCAATGTGATAGGCGGGCGATGTGACATAGCTGAACACCATGGGCGCTTCACCCTTGGTGAAAAGCGCATAGGCTTCCGACCAACCCGGTGCTGTAGTGAGAATGCGCGGGCGCAGCTTTTTCCAAGCTGCATCGGCCTTATCGCCATAGATTGATTTCATCCACAAGAGAAAGCCAAGCCCCGGCGTGGAGGTGCGCGGATCTTCCAGAATTATCTTCTGCGCCGGGTCACCATTCACCAACTCATCTAAACTCTTTGGTGGATTGGGGATTTTTTCGGAATCATAGATCACCGCAAAATGCCCATAATCAAACGGCAAAAACTCCTCGTCCGTCCAGCCGCCCGGAACTTTGGCACGCGCCACATCAACACCATGTTTGCCAAACAAACCAAGTGCGCGGGCTTCATCGGTAATATTGGTATCGAGACCCAACACCACATCGGCCTTTGTGTCTTTGCCTTCCAGTTTCAAACGATTGAGCACCGCCACCCCATCACCAAGGGCCACCCAATTGATGTCGCAATCGCAGGTCTTTTCAAAGGCCGCTTTGATTTTTGGGCCAGGGCCCCACTCTGCCGTGAAGCTTTCATAGGTATAAATTGTCAGGGTTTCTTTTGCCGCTGCAGGTGCAATAAAAGGCAGCAAAGCGGCAAGCGAGAATATAAGTTTCTTCATCATTCCTCCAAAGTTAAACGGGCCAAAAAGTGAATGATGCTTGGGCGGTAAACCAACCCTGCTTTCAATCCCTCCGCTGGCATAATCCAGATCAGGTTCAGCGGGTTGAGGCAGATGCCCCTCTCAGCATGTTAAAATCATGCACCCCGTTGAGAGCACTTTTCCTTTAGGACGAGACAGGTGCATGAGCAAGCCTCTTCTGCTACATGACAGCTATGACAAAATTTGTGATCCTCTTAGGCGGCGATGTAACGCCAACCCAGCGGCTTCGCCACCAACTCGCCAATGCAGCGGTGATCGCTGCGGATAGTGGAATTGGTCACGCTGCTCTGCTGGGCGTGACACCGCTGTTGTGGGTTGGTGATTTTGATTCGAGCACGGCAGAGCAAAAGAAAACCTACGCGCATGTTCCGCGCCAAACCTACAATGCGGAAAAAGACGCAACCGATGGTGAACTTGCCATATCCGAAGCTTTGCGGCGCGGCGCATCAGAGCTGGTTCTGGTGGGTGGTTTCGGCGGCCAGTTTGACCACACCATGGCCCATGTCAGCTTTCTGCTCAGCCTCACGCGCCGAGACATTCCGGTGTTTATGACATCCGGCCACGAGGAGGCCCATGTTCTGAACCACGATCTGGAATTCACTGATATTGCTATTGGCACACGGATCAGTGTAGTGCCTGTGACCGATCTCAAAGCGCTGACACTCGCTGGCGTTAAATGGCCTCTCAACCGCCGCGATGTGCCTTTGGGTTCAGCTCTCACCTTATCGAATGTCGTCACTGGCCCTGTCGATATTGAACTTAAATTTGGCACCGCCCTCGTGGTGTTTTACCCGCGCGAATTGGATTAAAATGAATATCGTAAAGATTGATCGCATTGGCTCAAAAGGCGATGGTATTGGCATGGCCGGAACTGCGGCGGCCTTTGTGTTCAAGGCCTTGCCCGGTGAAACTGTTGAAAGTGAGCAGGGAAGATTAATCCGTGTCATCACGGCCTCACCTGATCGTATTCCGGCCTTTTGCGAAGTTTACGATTCTTGCGGCGGTTGCAAGTTTCAACATTGGTCACAAGCGCCCTATGCCCAGTGGAAACGCAATCTGGTGCAGGTTGCCCTCACAACCCAAGGCCTTGCAGTTGAGGTTCAGCCCTTGATTGATGCCCATGGTGCCGGGCGCAGGCGCGTTTCTCTGCATGTGCGGCTCATCGAAGGTGTGTGGCAGGCAGGCTATATGGAAGCCAAAAGCCATGATCTGGTGGCCATTCAAACCTGTCCGGTGATGGTGCCACAATTGGCCAATGCTCCTGAAATTGCCGCGAGCTTTGGTCCATTGATGGGTGCCTGCGATGTGGCCATCACGCTAGCCGATAATGGTTTGGATGTGTCGATCAAAGCAGAGCGCGAGGCCGTGGCCAAGCGCATTGCCGCGTTCAATGAGATTATGCATAAATATAATATCGCGCGCGTGAGCGTGAACAACCAGATTGCCGCACAAGACCGTGTGCCCACAGTCAGCGTTGGCAAGGCCAAAGTGCAATTGCCCATTCAATCATTTTTGCAGGCCACAGCGCTGGGTGAAGAAACGCTGGTGTCGCTTGTGCGCGCCGCAATGGTGAAATCCAAAAAAGTCATTGATCTGTTCTGCGGCGTTGGCCCCTTTGCATTCCGCATCGCCGAAACCCATAAAGTTCACGCTATAGATTTGGATAAGCCAGCCATTGCCGCCATGCTGCAGGCCGCCCGCTTTGCCCCTGGTTTGAAACCTCTCACCGCTGAAGCGCGTGATCTCTTTGATAATCCACTGGTGCCAGTTGAGCTGAATGAATTTGATACGGTGGTGTTTGATCCGCCGCGCGCTGGGGCTGAAAATCAGGCGCGTAATCTGGCAAAGTCAAAGGTGAAAACGGTTATCGCCGTGGCCTGCGATGTCACAAGCTTTGCCCGCGATGCCGCAATTTTAGTGCGCGGCGGTTATAAGCTTGAATCAGTCACGCCAGTCGATCAGTTTAAATACACCGCGCACGTAGAAATCGTCGGCGTTTTTAGAAGATAGGCAATGCTTGACTTCGCAGGGCTGCCCATGTTTCGTGGCCCCAAATGATTCAGAGGCGAAAATGACAATAGCATTCGTATTTCCAGGCCAAGGCAGCCAAGCCGTTGGGATGGGCAAGAGCCTTGCCGATAATTTCGCTTCGGCGCGCGCGGTTTTTGCCGAGGTTGACGATGCCCTTAACCAGAAACTTTCGACACTCATGTGGGAAGGCCCCGAGGCCGATCTCACCCTCACTGAAAATGCTCAGCCCGCTTTAATGGCGGTGAGCATGGCGGCCTTGCGGGTTCTCGGCTCCGAATATGGAGTAACCGTGGCAAACACAGCCAAATTTGTGGCGGGGCATTCCTTGGGCGAATATTCGGCTTTAGCCGCGGCTGGAACTTTCACCATTGCTGATGCAGCCCGGCTTCTCAAAATTCGCGGTCAGGCCATGCAGGCCGCAACACCTGTGGGCACGGGAGCAATGGCCGCACTTTTAGGGTTGGATTTTGCCACTGCTGCTGCCGTTGCAGCCGAAGCCGCCCAAGGCGATGTGTGCCAGGCCGCCAATGATAATTCTGATGGTCAGGTGGTTGTCTCTGGCAGCAAAGCCGCAGTTGAGCGGGCTTGCGAAATTGCCAAAGCCAAAGGGGCAAAGCGCGCCATTATTTTGCCCGTCTCCGCACCTTTCCATTGCGCTTTAATGCAACCTGCCGCTGATGCTATGGCCAAAGCCTTGACCACCGCCAGCATGAAATCTCCGCTGATTCCCGTGATCGCCAATGTGGTTGCAGGCCCACTTACTGATCCCACCATCATTCGCCAGAAACTGGTCGAGCAAGTCACTGGCACGGTGCGCTGGCGTGAATGCGTGAGCTATATGGTGGCGCAAGGCGTTAATGTGTTTGTTGAAATTGGTGCAGGTAAAGTATTGACCGGACTCGCAAAAAAGAACGCACCTGACGCGCAAGCCTTCGCCGCCGGAACCCCTGATGATATTGCCGCCGCCGCTGCACATTTAAAGCAAGGAATTTAAAATGTTCAATCTCACCGGAAAAACCGCACTCATCACTGGCGCCAGCGGCGGCATTGGTGCTGCTATCGCCAAGGCGCTCCACGCAGCAGGAGCCACCATCGCCATTTCAGGCACCCGCGTTGCCGCCCTTGAAGAGCTGAAAGCGCAAATCGGCGAGAGAGTTCATGTGCTGCCTTGCAATCTCTCCAGCGCTGAAGATGTTGAAAAACTCATCCCCGCTGCGGAAGCCGCCATGGGAGGGCTTGATATTCTGGTGAACAATGCAGGCATCACCAAGGATGGTTTGGCCATGCGCATGAAGGATGAAGATTGGCAGGCGGTGATTGATGTCAACCTCACCTCAAACTTCCGCCTGTGCCGCGCCGCCATGCGCGGCATGATGAAGAAGCGGGCGGGCCGCATTGTTAACATCACCTCGATTGTCGGTGTCACAGGCAATCCCGGCCAAGCCAATTATGTGGCGTCAAAAGCGGGTGTGATCGGTCTTACCAAATCTCTGGCGCAAGAACTTGCCACGCGTGGTGTGACAGTCAACTGCATCGCGCCCGGCTTCATTGCCACACCGATGACTGATGTTTTGAACGAAAAGCAAAAAGAAAGCATTCTCTCCCGCATCCCTGCTGGCCGTATGGGCGGGCCAGATGATATTGCAGCGGCGGTGTTATATTTGGCATCTGACGAAGCAGGTTATGTGACTGGCCAGACCTTGCATGTGAATGGCGGCATGGCGATGATATAATTGGCTTTGCCTCTTCCGCTCAGTTTCCAACTCTCAGGTTGAGGTTCCGGATCCGACGCGCGAGTGTCCGCATAACCAGAAGCGAAAAATGCGGAACCTTGGCGACGAGTGCAATAAATTTTTTCTCGTCAAGGGGAACAACAAAGGCATCCGTATTGGCGATGATCTTGGCGCTTCGTTCGGCATGATCAATGAGCGCCATTTCCCCAAAGATTCCACCGGCTCCAATTTGTTCAATAACAGTATCATTCACCACAACATCGACAATGCCTTGTCGCACCAGATACATAGTCTCACCTTTGGCTCCCTCTGCAATGATGGTTTGCCCAGCCTTGATAGAGAGCTCAGGGAGATTGAGTCCCTTGAAAATAGCGAAATTGATGGGGCGTTCCACTAATGGCTTTTCCACTTTACTCTCCGAATTCGTGCTTATGATGCCGTGATAATGTGTAGAGTTTTAGAGTGCTTCACCCCATTCATACACGTTCAATTCTGGCACATGCGCTAAAAAAATTCGAATAGTTAAAAATGCAAATCGGCGCAAATGCGCATGTGCTACCCAGTTCCGTAACCGCAAATCACAAAGCCAGTAGTATTTACTCTATTGCCAACCAACCACTGTGCTATCAAAGCCACCGGGGTTTCGCTTTTTTGTGCTGAGAACAGAAAGTTCTGCCTTGTTCAAAATCGTTGCAACATCGTTGCCGTCGCGCGGGGCCAAGGCAAAGCCGATGCTAGTGCTGAGCTGAATTTCCGTTCCGCCACAGATGATGGGTTTCTTGACAGCTTCTAACATGCGGTTGGCGAGTTTGGCCACATCGGATGGACGAACGATAGGTGATTGTAATACGAGAAAACGATCACCGCCGCCACGCGCCAGAAAATCCATTCCACGCACTGTTGCGCCGAGACGAAGTGCAATTTCTTTCAAGATGAAATCACAGGTCACTTTGCCATGAATCCGATTCAATTCAGCAAAACCATCAAGATCTAAACAATGGACACAGTTAACATCGCCCGGCCGCATCTTTTGTAAGGTGTTCCACAAATGCTTCTCAAACGTATCTCGTTTCGGCAACTTGGTGAGCTTGTCTGAATTATGGTGCTGCAGTCCCTCGGCATGCGAGGCGCGCTGGTTGGTGATATCAACATAGGTTGTAACAAAGCCTCCACTTTCCAGTGGCATGCCTCGAACTTCTAGTACAGTTCCATTTGGCCTTGCCCGCTCATAAACATGGGCACATCTGAGATTGACCAGGTTCATTTTCGCTGCGACATGCTCTTCAATCTCGCCTGGGCCATATTCACACCGTAACGCGTTGAAGCGGAAAATTTGCTCCAAGCTTGGTTGCCCGAATTCAAAAAGTGATTCAGGATATTGCAGAAGTCTTTTGAGCACGTTGTTGCACAGAACCATCCGCAAGTTTTTATCGAACAACGCAATCCCACCCGGGAAGTTATCAATGACAGCTCTGAACAGTTCGCGTTCATGGCGCAGGTCTTCGAGTTCAGTGGCGGCCGGTTGAAATTCAGATTCAACCCTGATCTCTTCGACCTCATGCTCAATTGAATATGCGAGATTGTCCAACATCTGACGCCCCTAAAGTTGTAAAACGGAAATAGACTGGTTGAATCTACATGCCGAAACTTAATCGGAGCGAAGGGCGGCTACATACCTCTGTTCGCGTTTATTTGCGCTTGCAGCCTTCCATGATAGGCCTAGCAAACAGACACTAAGGTTCCGCTAAGCAGAATAGTTACTAGCGTGTGAACCGAATCCAAATTTTTGAATGATTTTAGGGTGCTGATTTTTCAACCATTGCGGGTGCGCTTGAAAGTGCTGTCTATGATTGCCGCAGGCTAATCAATGGAAAATTCGCACAACCTGCACGAAAAATTCCCCCTTTTGACGGCACACAGAACTGTGCTAGGGAAGGGGGCGGCATTGAGGCGGGGGCCTTTTGGCAACCCCTTTCACTTTCGTAAAAAGATTAACTGAGGGTACTAACACATGAGCGATATCGCTGAACGAGTGAAGAAGATCGTAGTAGAACACCTGGGCGTAGATGCCGACAAGGTGAAAACCGAAGCGAGCTTCATTGATGATCTCGGCGCCGACAGTTTGGACACGGTTGAACTCGTGATGGCTTTCGAAGAAGAATTCGGAATCGAAATTCCAGATGATGCAGCAGAAACCATCCAAACGGTTGGTGATGCTGTGAACTTCATCACCAAAACTTCCGCCTAAGACACTTGCCTCAAATAAGGGTGATGTTTAAATAATCCGCGCGGGGTCAGGGCGTTTTTCGC
>JANYGE010000178.1 GCA_025362535.1 Hyphomicrobiales bacterium | reverse complement strand
GAACCGCTTTATGGGTGTTGAGCTTTTCAACAAAACACTCGGTATTATCGGCTGCGGTAATATTGGTTCGATTGTGGCTGATCGTGCACTTGGCTTAAAAATGAAAGTGATCGCTTATGATCCATTTTTGTCAGCTGAGCGCGCATTGGATATTGGCGTTGAAAAAGTTGAACTTGAGACAATTTTCAAGCGCTCAGATTTCATCACCCTGCACACACCCCTAACCGAGAAGACGCGCAATGTGATTGATGCTGCGGCACTGGCCAAATGCAAAAAGGGTGTGCGCATTATCAATTGCGCGCGCGGTGGTTTGGTGAATGAAGATGCTTTGTATGAGGCCTTGATTTCAAAGCAAGTGGCGGGGGCGGCACTTGATGTGTTTGAAGTGGAGCCTGCAGCAACTCATAAATTATTCAATCTGGAAAATGTGGTGTGCACGCCGCATCTTGGGGCGTCAACTGGCGAAGCGCAGGAAAATGTGGCCTTGCAAGTGGCCGAGCAAATGGCAGATTATCTGGTGAAGGGAGCGGTTTCCAATGCGCTCAACATGCCCTCCATCACTGCCGAAGAAGCCCCGCGCTTGAAACCTTTTGTGGCACTTGCCGAAAAGCTTGGCAGCTTTGCAGGCCAGCTCACCGAAGAATCGATCACTGGGATCGTCATTGAATATGCAGGCGAAGTGGGCAATCTCAATACGCGGGCTCTAACGTCGGCTGCGCTTGCTGGAGTTTTACATGCGCAGCTTGGCACGGTGAATATGGTGTCTGCGCCGGTTGTTGCGAAAGAACGCGGCATCAAGGTTGATGAAGTGAAGCAATCAAAACGCGGTGCTTACGAAACCTATATTCGCATTACGGTGAAGACCGATAGATATGAAAGATCAGTTGCGGGTGCGGTGTTTTCTGATGGCAAGCCGCGCATCATTCAAATCAAGGGCATTGAGCTTGAAAGCAATTTTGGCCCGCATATGCTTTATATTACGAATAAAGATAAGCCTGGCTTTGTGGGCGCGGTGGGCACTACGCTTGGCAATGCTGGCATTAACGTGGCCACATTCCACCTGGGCCGCATGGCGCAAGGGGGCGATTCCATTTGTATTGTTGAAGTGGATGGTGAGGTGCCAGCGGATGTTATGGACGCCGTGCAGAAAATTCCGAATGTGCAGCAGGTGAAGGCTCTGCGGTTTTAAAAAAAAGCCCGCTGGTTTCAGCGGGCTTTTTAATTAAAGATTGTTTTACTGCATCTTGCTTACGTCAATGCCATTGACCAGAACCTTGGCATCAGGCGTGCTTTCGATTTCCCACGTGAGTGTTCCATCGGCTGCCGCTTTGCCCATGCCTTTGGCTGCAATGACGATTGAGACTCCGCTTTGCACCCCTGCTTCTGCTGGAGCTGCTTGGATCACCTTCAACACGTCATCCAAACCTTTGGCACTGATGGTGGCTTTGCCCGATGGCATAGCGGTTGGGCCGGCTGTCATCGAACCCTCAGCATTCACGGAATACAAATCATTGCTGATGCTGGTGGGGTTCAACGTGATGGTTGCATTGCCAGTGGGCAAAAGGGCGGGCAGCAATGTTGCTTCAAAACCATCTGGCAGAGGTTTGTCTTTGGTGAGGTCCAGAGCTGCAAGAATAAGCTGGGCTGGTGCTGCCAAATCAAAACCCGAAACAGAGAAATCAAACGTTACGTTTTTGGGAACAAGTGTGGTGGCCCAAGGTGGAACAATGGCAGGCGGAACGCTGAGACCTGAGATTGAAAGGCTTTCGCGCAATTTGCCTTCTTTGACCACGCCATTGATATCGGCTCCGACGGTTATGGATTCGGCACCGGCAGGCCCCATGGGGGTGGCGATGTTTATGGTGTTGAATGTGCCGGAAGCTTGCACATTTTCAAAAATGGGCAAGGCGCTGGCGAGCATTGTTTTCAGAGCGACCTGATCTTTTTTGATCAGCTCTTCGCTGGTGTGTGATACGAAGAACGACACAAGATCAAAAACTGATTTTACCTTCATGCCAGTTGCTGATGTGTCATAGGTGCCGTTGGCGGCTGTCATGACTACGCTCATTGGTGGAATGCCAGAGGCTGGATTGCCACCTGTGTTGAGGGTTTCTGATAAGGTATCCATTTCATATTTTGCAGTTATATCTGCACCGCCAGCAGCACCCGCTTTTGCGGTCTGCTCAATTTTCATGTCCTTGATAGAGACCGAGACATCTGTCTTGCCTTGGTTGGGATCGTTAACGGTTTCAGCGAAAGTGACGTTTTTCAGCTCTGCTGAGGATTCCGAAAAAGTGCTGAGCTTTTCGTCAAAAACACCTTCCCATGAATAATCTTCAATTTTGACATCTGCAGTTACGGTCTCGGCGGCTTTCATGCTGAATGACAGAGGGCCTTCTTGACTGACATTCCATTTGCCGTCTCCAGCATCAGAGAGTGTGAGTTTCACCGGAGTCAAAGCGATGATAGCGCCAGCTGAAGCAGCCTTGGTAGCCAATGGAGCAATATCAAGGGTTACCGTATAGTCGTCGCCATCGGGCTCGACCTTCACAACACCAGGCTCGGCGGTGAGATAAGATTGAAACACAGTGGTGAGGCGGGCTGCTTCTTCTGGCGTGGCAGCGGCGAGCGCTGCTTGGCTGGCCGAAAGCAAAAGGGGAAGCGAGAGGAAGAAGCCAAAGCGGGTTTTCATAGGGGACACTCTTTTAAGTGGATTGGGGGACCTTGATTATCGGTGTAATCTAAGTGGCGGTCAAACTGGATTTTAAATGTGCGTTTTTCATGGTTGACCAAAGATTAAATAAAAAGGGCTGGTTTCCCAGCCCTTGCATGATCTGATTGTAAGGCGATTATTATTTGCCTTTTTTCTTCTTAGTAACCGATGAACCCTTGCTGGCTGCTGGGGGTGTATCATCACCACCGCCGTTTGAATCATTGCCAGTGTCATCTGGAGTATCGCCGCCATCGCCATTTTTGCCACCATTACCGCCATCGCCTCCGGTGTCACCACCATCGCCGTTTTTGCCGCCATCACCTCCGGAGTCACCGCCATCGCCACCGTTCTTACCGTCGTCGGCGAAGGTTGATGTGGCTGTCAACAGTGTTGGCACAGCGAAAGCTGTTAGGGCAATTGCACCAATGCGGCCAAAGGCCAAGCGGCGTGAAAGCAGTGTAGTGTCGGTCATCAATTTTCTCCCAAGTGAATCAGTTGTGCTAAAATTCTAGGCGTAGTGCTCTGACATTAGGCTTGTGATGTCTGTCAGCTAATTGTCAGAAAGCGTATTTGTAACCGATTTCTAGCGCTGATTGCCGTGGAGCTGTGCCGATTTCACTCCTCATCATAAATGATTTGTTAATGAATTCATTCATTTGCCATCTTCTTGCCTTTATGGCGCCTGCTCTCTGGCCTTTCGTTCATCTTAAGGGGCTCAAACCCAAGTGGAGGAACGCTATGAAGATTGCTCTTGCAACTGTTTTATTATCGACGACATTTTTGGCTCCGGCTTTTGCTGAAGATATAAAGGTGCTCTCGCATGTGGATGCCGTTACGGTGTTTCCGCAAGGGGCCGATGTGGTGCGCGTTACCGAGGCCACCTTATCAGCCGGGGAACACACGCTGATCTTAGATGATTTGCCAGGCACCATTGATCCACAATCCATCCGCGTTGAGGGCATTGGCGGGCAGGGGCTAGAAATTTCCTCGGTTGATTCAAAACTTGTGCAGCTGTCTTCGGTTGATCTTGATGCGCAGCGCAAAGCCATTGATGGCGATATTGAAGTTTTAAATGATGAGCGCTCTGGTTTAGACCAGACAATTGCTGATGCGGAGTATCAACGCAAATTATTGTTGTCGCTGGCCGATAAGCAATTGATTCCGGCCTCCTCGACCGAAACTGTGAAAGCTGTGGATGCAACCCAGCTTGGTGGGTTGGTGGATTTGGTGGGGGCCCGTCTCAGCGCAATTTCCAAAACCACGCATGACGCGCAGTTGCGGCAGCGGGCGATTGACAAGTTGATTGCTGATTTGCAGATCAAGGCTTCAGTGCTTGCGCCAAGCGCCAGTTCACATATTCAGGTGGCGGTTCATATTGCGGCAGCTTCGCCAACCGACGGGAAATTCAAATTGGGTTACCGCATTCAGGAAGCGGGCTGGCAGCCGTTTTATGATGCCCGCATGAGCCTTCCCGCCAAAGGCGAAGCAGCCAAACTGAACATCATTAGGCGGGCTGAGGTTGTGCAATATTCGGGCGAAAGCTGGAATGATGTGGAGTTGACGCTCTCCACCGCGCG
>JANYGE010000172.1 GCA_025362535.1 Hyphomicrobiales bacterium | reverse complement strand
CTTTCACCGCCCCGCCAGCCACTACGGCCCATGGGGCGCTGATCAATCACATCACAGGCGGCCACATTGCCACCACCGACAATAAAACCCAAACCTTCCAGCCAATGAACATCAACTTCGGCCTCATGCCCCCGCCGGAACTGCCCAAGAAAATCGATGGTGTGAAGTTGAGCTTCAAAGACAAAGGTGCTGCAAGAAAGCGGGCCTACACCAGCCGGGCCATAGCAGATTTTAAGGCCTGGCTTTCGACCTGAAGAAACAGCGCTTCAAGGCTCCTACTCGTGTTGGACCACCCAAAAATTTGCATTCCCAAGTGTCGCCTGCGCTCCCGCCGTGCCTGAAGCCTGGTTAATCAACAATGATATATGTGGAGCAATGTCCAGTACCAGCATATTTTCTCGCGTTGAATCTAGCTGCATCGCGGCCTTCACTCTTGTGGTGAACTCCGCAAGCGTTATCGCGGTCAATTGTCCTGCCACATTAACTTGAATAGCGGTATCATCAAAACGAGCCGTGATTTCGCTTTTTGTAATGTCGCGACCCTTTGCATAGCTGTACAACCCAAACGGACCAACAATCCGCGTCTTACCAGCCCACGTCTGGTCAATACCGAGCTGGGTGCTAAAGTTAAATTCGTCAGGATTTTGATAATTAACATCGAGGCCCAAAAGCGGAGCCAGGTTACTCGTCAACACCCAGCGATCATTTGTGCTGCCTTGCATAATCTTGGCAAATTCGTTTTCGGCAAACCAAACCTTCATGCGGTCTCCCGCACCCACTTCGTTGACCGCCGCCAGCATCGAATACCCCGTGCTGCGGTCATCCAGTGAAAGCACAGGCAGCGCAGTAATGAGTTTGCCATCCTTCAACACACCCTTCGCCTCCAGAAACCCTTTCAGCCGTGCAAACTGGCTTGCCCCACTGGCGCCATAAGCCCCTTGCGGCCCAAAGCTTCCCACCAACAACAAAACCGCCGCACTGCCTAAAATCACCCGCATATCTGCGTGGTTCCGGCGTAGCACCAAATACACAAAGACCAATGCCGTCCACACCGCCACGAGAGCAATGCCATAGCGATCTGGCGTCACGCCATAATCGGAAACCCGCCTCCATATGGCCAGACTCAATAAAATGGCAGGCACTGGCAACAACCAAAACCAACTGCGCATGAACACGCGAAGCAGCTTCGTGCCCGTTTCGCGCCACGGCCAACCCACCAGCCATGTGGCCGTGCCGCCTAAAGCAAACAGCGAAACAATTGTGCCGATCTGCCCTTTTGGCAACTCACCAACCGCCAGAATTTTCAGCGCATAGGCGTGCAGAATTAGCGCATAAACCACAGCCAGCGGCACCATCACATAATTGACCAACACCGAAACCCCACGCTCCATCAGGCTGCCCTGATGCGCAGAAAGATTGATCTCCTCTTTGAGATTGCTTGGGATGAGTGAAAGACCATAGAGCGGCCCTACAAGTGTGGTCGCCAAGATCCAAACCCGTTCGTAGAGATCACCGCCCAAATTGGCGCCAAAGAGAAAATCGAGGCTGGCGAAAACCGCCGTCAAGCCAAGCCCAAAAACCAATGCAACAACCAGCGCTAAAAGAATGGCCAATCCCAAGCGCAAGTTGAACAACCATACCGCACCTTGCTTTGCCCCACGATATAAAAAGGGCGAGATCATCAATAATGGCAATAAGCCGCCAAACAAAAACAACGATGATGAATGAAACCAAGGTTCAAAATAAACCAGTGCCGCAGCACAAAACCCAAACACCAAGGCCCAAACAGGTAACCGGCTGCCCCGCCCTTCGGCCACAAGATGCCCCGCACCCGCCGCAACAAAAGCGGCACAAGCAGCTAAAATGATGTTCCAATTCTCAGGTGCCCCATGCCCAATTTGCCAAATATTGAGATAAAGACAGAGACCGACAGCAGCAATAACGGCTAGCGGGAAGCGCCGGATGCTGGAGGATAAATCAGGAATGAATCTCTCGATTGTTTGCCACATAGCTAAAAACTATCCTTCCTCGCAGATTTCCACAATATCCATTGCTTACGCCACTGTGATAACTCTCCGCCACCATGCAAAAATCTTACGTCCTGACGTGCAGCTTCATCAAGATAAGGCTCCGTTAGGGCGACATGCAGAAATGCTGGCATGGCGGCTGGCTTAATCGCCCAAGCGATTTTGCGCGCCTCAAGCAAACGCTGCCTCGCTTTTCCCCGCATCTCCGTTAGAACAAGAGAAACCGCAGCGGTATGCTCTGGCTTGA
>JANYGE010000169.1 GCA_025362535.1 Hyphomicrobiales bacterium | reverse complement strand
CGACATGTTTATGGCGCTCACCCCTGCCAATGATTTGTTATTTAAGGGCTCCGCCAATGCGCCCTCCTGCTTGGTGGAGGGCATGACCATTGCTGGGCGTTAAAGTTCCTGATCTTCTTCAGGCCGATGCGGAATTGCTGTGTGGCACTATGCGCGAAGCTGGTGCGCTTGGCCTGAAGCTCTTAGGCCAGAAGGTGAAGCATTGGGCAAAGTCTGATGGTTCAGTCGTGACTGAAGCCGATCTTGCGATCGATAAATTTTTGCGCGAGCGCCTGCACGGGGCAAGACCCACCTATGGGTGGCTTTCGGAAGAAACGCCGGATAATGCACAGCGTTTAACATATTCGAAATTATGGATAGTTGACCCAATTGACGGTACGCAGAGTTTTGTGAATGGCACGGATGGCTGGTGCATTGGAGCTGCTTTGATTGATGGCGAACGGCCGGTGCTTTCAGTTTTGTATCGCCCTATGGTGGATGAGTTTTATTTTGCCGCAGTTGGTTGCGGTGCTTGGTGCAACCAGCAACGCTTGCAGCCTCGGGATGGGGTCTCACTCGATAAAGTTGAGTTGATGGGCACAGGCAAGGCTTTAAAGGTTTTGGCTGCGGCTGGTGTTCCTGCGGTCAATTCTCCGCATCACCCGCTGCTCTTGCGGCTGGCCTTTGTGGCCCAGGGACGCACTGATATTGCTTTATCAATCGGCAATAAAAATGATTGGGATTTGGCGGCTGGTGATTTATTGGTGCAGGAAGCGGGTGCCAAACTCAGCACTTTAGACGGCAACCAAATGATTTATAATAAGCCTGAGCCTTGGCAAAATGGAATGGTGGCTGCGGGGCCACTGCGACATGCAACACTGATGACATATTTGGAGACACTATGACGGCGAAAAAAGATGACCAACTCATTCACTTGGTTTTTGGTGGTGAGCTTGATGATGTTTCGGAAGTGAAATTTAAAGACTTGGCGTCACTTGATGTGGTAGGGTTCTATCCAAACTATGCCAGTGCCCACCAAGCATGGCTCGGTAAAGCACGTGAGACCATCGACAATGCGCAGATGCGCTATTTCATTGTGCATTTGCACAGGTTGCTTGACCCCGCGAAGGATGATTGAGGTCAGTTAGATTGTGCCTGCAGCTTGCGCTTTGGCTAAGGGCAAATAGCTCACGGTTTGCGCCCGCAATATCTTCCGCACCTTTGTGCAATCAAGTTGCATCTGCGCAACCAACTCCTCAACTGATTTAAAAGTTTTATCGCCGCGCACCAGATCAACAAATCTCACAATCAAGGTGCGGCCATAGAGATCGATATCTTGGTCGAGCAAGAATACTTCCAAGAATGTGCGATTGGTATTGAAGGTGGGGCGGTCGCCGAAATAGGCAGCGCCCTGCCACTTTTCAGAACCAGCAGCATCGCGCACGGTTACGGCATAAATTCCGCGATAAGGTTCTGCCCCCGGTTCTAAAATAATATTGGCTGTTGGAAAGCCAATGGTGCGGCCACGCTTATCACCATGCACCACTTCGCCCATCACCATCCAATCATAGCCCAGTTCGTGGGCCGCTTGGCGCATATGACCACGGCGCAGAGAAGAGCGGATTGAACTCGAAGAATAGGGTGCGTTGCTATCTCCATCATCCGTCACCTGATCAACCACAGTAACGCCAAAATTTTGCTGGATGCCCTGTTCTCGCAATGTATCAGACCCGCCTTTGCGGCCCTTACCGAAATGGAAATCATAGCCGGTTACAATGTGAGAAAGGCCCAAGCCTTGGATCAAGTGGGTTTTTATAAAATCTTCCGGCGTTGAATTTGCTAAGGCTTCATCGAAGGCGATTGACATAACAAAGGCCGCACCAAGAGCTTTAGCGAGACGGCGTTTGAGTGCAGCAGGTGTTAGGCGGAAAACTGGCTCTTGGGGGCGGAAATAGCTTCTGGGATGGGGCTCAAATGTCAGGATGCCCCACGGCTTTTTTTGTGCATCCGCAACATCCTTAGCAATTGCAAGCAAGTGCTGATGGCCGCGGTGCAGGCCGTCAAAATTACCAATGGCCACAACGCAGCCGCGGAGGTGATCTGGCAAAATCTCATTTGAAGCAATTGCAATCATGGCTGGGCCATAGCCAAAACTTCAAGTCCAGTCCAGCTCTGGCAGTGATTTTAGAATTTGTGCGGAAGGCACACTGCGCTGCACTTCGGCGAGCACGTTTTCGCCCGAGTTGATGCCGCCGGTGATGAGCACACAAGGCAAGCCATAATCAGCAGCACCTTTAATGTCGGTTTCAGGGCCATCACCAATGGCTAGGATTTGAGATTTTGTAATAGATTTGCCGCGTAGCTTCTCAGCGGTGCTCACTGCAAGATCATAAATAGGTGTGAAAGGTTTTCCGGCCATCAAAACTGTGCCACCAATTTTTTGAAATTCTTCGGCCAAAGCTCCGGCGCAGTAAATGAGCTGTGTGCCCTTTCTCACTATCTTATCAGGGTTGGCGCTGATCATGGTGAGGCCCAACTGTTTTATCTGATGCAAGAGAGGCAAATAGTCAGCGGGCGTTTCATTTAATTCATCATAAAGGCCCGTGCAGAGAACAGAAGTCGCTTCATTAAGTTCTACGCGTTTCACAGCAAGACCATCAAAGATGGAATCATCGCGGGCCGGGCCTACATGATATAATTTTCCGCCGCCCCGCTGCAGCATCAAAGTGCGCGTCACATCACCGGATGTAACAACGCCATCATAACAATCACGGGCCACGCCGATGCCATCTAATTGTTGTTCAACACCCTTGGAGGTCCGTGGCGAATTGGTGACAAGTATTGTTATGCCACCAGCTTCGCGATGCTTTGCAAGTGTGGTGCAAGTATTAATAAATGGCTTGTAGCCGTCATGCACCACGCCCCAAATATCGCAAAACCAGATAGGGTATTGAGCAGATAAAAGTTTCATGACCCGTTACGCAGCAAATGTGAAAACGCTTTTCACTTGGTTTGCAACTTCGCGCTTGACGCGGCGTGGGGCAGCAAAACACGACCCAGATGCCAGCCTGCTGATTTGTGGCAAGCTTGCAATCACTTGTGGATTTGACACGTCAGAAACAATCAACTGCACACGCGAAGCTCTAGCCACTTGAGAAAAACTCAATAGCGCTGGGTTTGGTCTGCCAGGTTCGCCCAAGGAACCCATTGCCAAGCTTACAAAACGCACGTTCAAAGTGGCGAGCGCATTCAGATCAAGCCCCGAAATTGAAACATTGGTTAAGGCGAGAGGAACCCCATTGCGGGCTAAACTGGCGAGGCCTTCGAGGGCCAGATCGGTTAGGCCTGCAAGCATGGTATGTGGCAATTCCAACGCGAGGCCAGAGGCAACGTCATAGTCAGTTTGCCTATCCGACAAGATTTGCGCAATTGCCTTGGGGCTGGCCAATGTGGCAGCACCAATTGGCATGAACATCATCAAGGTTGCGTCACGCTCACGCAGACGGCGCAGCAATAAGGCGGCTTCTCGGGCTACAAAAATATCGAGTTGGATTCGAACACCAATACGATCAGCGTGGTGCAATAGATTTTCATGGTTAAAAGTTTCGCCCGATTTTGAAGCCAATCCAAGATGAATCCGGTAATGGGCAGTGCCGCCAGATAGCACATCAACAATGGGTTCAAGTGCAACTGTGAGATCATCACCAAATGGTGCCTGCTGCACTATTGGCTTTTCGATTGGGTGATTTTGTGGAGTTTCCAGCTGCGGCGGAGCCACTGGTGGCGGAGGAAGTATAGAGACTGCTGTGCGTTGGGCTAAAGCGGATGACTGCAAATCATCAGCCAAATCTGTGTAAGAATTTTTCAAATCGGCAAAACCTGCAGACACCAATTTCGCATTACGGTTGGCATCATTTCTCAATTCGGTAAGCTGGGTTAAGATATATTCGGTCTGGCGGCGATTTTCAATTTCGAGTTGCTGGCGCGATTGCTGCTCATTTTGCAGGATTCTGAATCGATTGTGGAAATCACTATTTTGCATGGTCGATACGCCGAGCAGAAAAACCTGCCCCATAGCCAATGAAAAAATAGCCAACACCATAGCGAGCACAGAAACCGTGCCACCACCGATGATATAAAAGCCGCTGCCGATTGCCAGTGCCAAACAGAAGCACAGTCCGCCAATCAACGCAATGTCACGCCCCTTCATCGCTCCCGCTTCACTCCACTCTTTACACAACCCAACTTACATGTGTGGGTGTGATTGGCTCACCACTTCCCGCACATGGATTCCCTAGCGCGGGAACCGGATTGTGTAAACCCTATTAGAGACTGGCGACCGAGGCTAGAACTTTCGGCATCTTATCCGTGAAAATTTCATTGATCTGGTCTTCGCTAACAATCAAGGGCGGAGAAAGAGCAATTGTATCGCCAGAAATCCGCAACAAGAAGCCATGATCATGGAAGGCATTTTCCATGGCTTTATAGGCGCGCAGACCCGGTTTGCCTTCGATCGGCCTCATATCAATGCCTGCGACTAAACCAATTGTTCGGATGTCCTCAACCAAGGGATTGCCTTGCAATGTGAAGGCTGCATCAGCCCATTTGGTTTCGAGCGATGCCGCACGTTCAAACAGTTTTTCATCACGGTAAAGGTCGACAGTTGCGAGGCCAGCTGCCGCTGCAATGGGATGGCCTGTATAAGTATAGCCATGGAACAGCTCGATCATGTGATCTTGCGCATTGGCAAAAGCATCATAAATGCCTTGGCGCACCATCACACCGCCCATCGGCACTGTGCCCGATGTAACACCCTTGGCAAAGGTGATCATATCAGGGATCACCCCAAAGCGTTCTGCGGCAAAGGCTGAGCCCAAGCGGCCAAAGCCAGTGATCACTTCATCAAATATCAACAGAATGCCGTGTTTGGTGCAAATTTCACGAAGCTTTTTGAGATAGCCCTTGGGCGGTGGCAACACACCGGTGGAGCCTGCCATCGGCTCGACAATCACAGCAGCAATGGTTGAAGCATCGTGCAGAATAACAAGGCGTTCCAACTCTTCGGCCAAATGGCCACCCCAGGCCGGCTCGCCTCTGGTGAAGGCTTGTTCTTTGCGATTATAGGTATGGGGCAAGTGATCAACGCCAGCCAGCATGGTGCCAAACATTTTGCGGTTGGCCACCATGCCGCCTACGGAAATGCCGCCAAAGTTCACGCCATGATAGCCACGTTCACGGCCAATTAGTCGTGTACGGCTGGCCTGACCAATGGAGCGCTGATAGGCCAGTGCGATTTTAAGTGCAGTATCTGCCGCTTCCGAACCTGAGTTACAGAAGAACGCATAGTTCAAATCGCCAGGTGCCATGGTGGCAAGGCGCGATGCGAGTTCAAACACTTTCGGATGGCCATATTGGAAGGTCGGCGCGAAATCGAGTTCAGCTGCGGATTTTTGAATGGCGGATACAATGGGCTCGCGGCAATGGCCAGCATTGGTGCACCAGAGGCCAGCACTGCCATCTAAAATCGGACGGCCACCCATATCATAGTAATGCATATCCTTAGCGCGGGCGATCATGCGCGGACGCTGCTTAAACGCGCGGTTCGGCGTGAAACCCATCCAGAAGGGTTCAAGATTATTGGGTGATGGTTCCCATGTGGTGGGAAGATTTGGTTTGTTCATGGTACTGCATCTCCAAGCATGTGAGACTTGAAGATAGCAGATGACCAGCGCTTTGTGAAATGACCAGTATCAGCCATTTCACACAGCCAGCCGAAATTACTTTATGTAGACTTTTATTTTGAACTCGCGCGGGCGTTGGCAACGGACCAATTCTTCTTCATAAACTTGGTTACGTTGCGCTGCCAATCGACCGAGGCCTTGGGTTATCACCGAACCATCATTGGGAATTTTACGTGGCACGATATATTTCTTGCCATAAGAAATCACCAATAACTGATTTGATCCAGCCGAATCTGTTGCCCCCACTGGGCTTATGCGTCCATCAGCCCATTCATCAGCTGCGGCTTCAGCAAAGCTGCGGCAGCTATAGATATCTTCCGCTGAAGCGAAATTTACGGCTGTACAAAAGCCAAAGGCAGCAAGAACCCAAATATGCTTCTTCATCTCGTAACTCCCACACAAAATACCTCTGCCTCAATCCTGCAATGGAACAGGTCGTTAGTAAAGTATTAACTATGGTTAACGGGTAAATTCAGGGGGTTAGCTTTAGATTGAGTTTGATCGTCATGAAGGCACCACAATCTGGCGCGAAATTCCAGTTCAGAGCGGGGCAGCTCTTTTCTCAGGACGGAACTTCAATGACATCTCTTTCTCGTATTCTCGCCGGAGCGCTGGTTGGCCTTGGTGTTGCCAGTGGTGGCTATTTAGCTGGTGAATCACTGGTCAAAAGCCGTCTCGGTTTTCGCACCGTCACGGTCAAAGGCTTGGCCGAACGCGAAGCCAAGGCGGATCTTGGCTTTTGGCCTGTGCGCTTTGTAACCAGCGGCTCCACCCTTGAGGAAGCGCGTTCCAAGCTGGAAGAATCAGAAAAATCGGTGAAAGCCTTTCTCAGCCAAAACGGATTTACGGATGGCGATATGCAGGTGCAAAATATTCAAGTTGAAGATCGCATTGCCAATTATAATGGCCAAGAACCACCTGCCGGCAGCCGCTTTGTGCTCACTGAAGATTTGCTGGTGAAATCCGCTGAGGTTGACAAGCTGGCCAGTGCGGCGCGCATGATTGGTGATCTTTTGAAATCCGGCGTGGTGTTTTCGGCTGATGCCTATAATGCCGGACCATCCTTCATTTTCACGGGTGTGAACGCCTTGAAGGGCGAAATGCTGACGGAAGCCACCAAACGGGCCAAGGAAGCGGCGGATAAGTTTGCGGTTGAGTCAGGCGCAAAAGTTGGCGACATTCAAAATGCCAATCAAGGCATTATCGAAATCAATCCGGCGGTGGAAATCCCCAATGATCGTCCGGAAAAACAGATCATGAAAAAAGTGCGTGTGGTGACGACGATTACCTATTTCTTGAAGGACTAATTCAGTGCATGCCACACGGTGAGTGCGGCCACAAAAATAAACAGCACACCAGCCCCTCTTCCAATCCAGATGGTGACCACTGGATTGGAAATTAGAAGCTCACGGCTTTTAGCAGCGGCCAAGGCTAATCCACCATAAATACCCAATTGGCAAAGTGCTGTTAGAATTCCCATCGCCAAAGCTTGTGACCATACAGGCCCAAAGCGCGGCTGAATGAACACAGGATAGACTGCCAACACGAACACATAGGCCTTGGGATTCAAAATGCAGGTGAAGAAGCCTTGGCGAAAGGCGGCCCACATGGATTTGGTGTTCGCCTTGCCAAAATCATCAACCGTGATTGAACTCTTAATGAGCGTAAAACCGATCCAAGCCATGTAAGCGGCACCTGCAAAAAGAATGAGAGTGATGAGCGAAGGTGCAAGTCTGGTGATGACACCAACAAAGAATGCACCAAACAGCGTGTGAAACACCCCGCCCAACATGACGCCAGTCGTTGCGGTTATGCCTCTTGCTCTGCCTCCAGTCAAAGAATTGGCAATTACAAAAAACATATCCATGCCCGGCACAATGATGATGCCGAACAAGAGAACGAAATAAATCCAAAGGTTTTGCGCGTAAGTCATGGCGGTTAGTAACACAGCCGCTGGCAACAATATGTCAGCAGTCTATTGCAGCTCCAACTGGCGTTTTTTAGAAAGGCCGGAAAGCACAAGCCGATAGCTTTCCTTGAGGTAGATCTTAAGGCTTTTGTCATCCATTGTTGCAGCGGAAGTTCTCTGTATCCACTTCAAGCCGCGCGAGGCAAGATAAGGGGCTGGGCGGCAGCCTTCTTGCTCCTTCAGCAATTGAAAGCTCAGTGGCGAACATTTGAACGTGACACCGAGAACGTCCCCATCAAGCCAGCCGCCAATCGCAAAAACCTTGCCGCCGATTTTCCACACGTGAGCCCCTCCCCATTGCACCACATAAGTGGAATGAGGAAGAGACGCACAATATCTATTGAACGTTTGTGGATTCATTGTCGCTTCTGGCTCACCTTCAATTCTTATGGCAACATACTGATAAGAATACACACTCTCATGCCTTAATGGGCGCATTTCTTTTTGGCGGAGCCGCGCCAAGGCTGGCCTCGGTGGTCAAATAAACATAGATTAATTTTTTCGTCCGACGGAATTCTGGCAATTGGCCGTCTAACTACCATATTAATGAAATTGCCATGAACCAACACACTTTACCCACACCTGAAGATATAGAAGCCGCACTTGGTATCAGCCCAAAGGCTAAATCCAGCCGAGCGTTGAAGCGTGTGCTTTGGCTTATGCTAGTGACGTTGGTTCTGAGCTCTGCGGGTTATTGGTATTTTACCTCTTCGCAATCCACGCAGAAAGTGACTTACGTCACGGTGCCTGCTGCCATCACAGATTTGGTTGTAACCATTACAGCGACAGGCACAGTGCAACCTACAACCCAGGTGGATGTGGGCAGTGAGCTTTCCGGCACGGTAAAAACTGTTGAAGTCTCCGATAATAGTATTGTTAAAAAAGGGGATGTGCTTGCCACTTTAGATGTGGTGCGTCTCACAGCGCAGCGTGACCGGGCAGCGGCACAATTGGCAGCCGCAAAAGCGCGTCTTGAGGATGCAAAATCAACCGCGACGCAAACGGCTCTCGCTCAGTCTCGGCAAAAGCGTTTACGCCTCTCTGGTCTTTCTACCGATCAAGATCTCGAATCTGCAATCGCCGCTGAAGCACGATCGGGTGCCGCCATATCAGTCGCAGAAGCTGATATTCTATCGGCGAATGCTGATCTCTCCATTGTGGAAGCCGATCTTGCTAAATCAAAAATTCTTTCGCCGATTGATGGCATTGTTTTAAAGACAAGTGCAAAGCCCGGCCAGACCGTTGCAGCCTCGTTGCAAGCGCCTGTTTTATTCACATTGGCCGATGATCTTGCCCATATCCAGATTGAAGCCGCTGTTGATGAGGCTGATATTGGGCAAGTCAAACAGGGGCAGAAGGCCAGCTTTGGGGTTGATGCCTTTCGTGGCCGCGACTTTAAAGCCGAGGTGGGCGTGATTTCATTCTCACCAGATAAAACTGATGGTGTGGTAACCTATAAGACCATTCTTGCCGCCCCCAATGACGATTTGGCGTTGCGCCCCGGCATGACCACCACAGCCCGCATTGTGGTGAGTGAAGTAAAAGGCGCATTGGTGGTTCCCAATGAGACCTTGCGCTATGTTCCCTCTGTGCAAAAACAGAGCAGTGGATTTTCAATCACGCAACTTTTTATGCCGCGTTTTCCACGTTCTGATAGGACTGTAAAAGCCGTTACCGCTGGTGATGGTTCGCGCAGCCTTTGGGTGTTGCGCAATGGTGCGCCGGCAGAAATTAAAATTAGAACTGGTCTCAGCGATGGCAAGCAAACGGCTGTAACCAGTGGTGAACTTCAAGTCGGTGATGCTGTGATTGTTTCAGCGGGTGGAAGTGCGCAGTGATCTCGCTCCGCAATGTCACCCGCACCTATGGCGAAGGCGATGCTGAGGTACGCGCCCTCGCGGGACTTGATCTCGATATTGCAGCGGGCAGTTTTGTGGCCATCATGGGGGCTTCAGGCTCTGGCAAATCGACAACGATGAATATTCTCGGGTGTTTAGACACAGCCAGCAGCGGCACCTATAACTTCAATGGCATTGATATTACGGGCTTAAGCCGCGATGCACGAGCCCTCCTGCGGCGAAATTATTTGGGCTTTGTGTTTCAAGGCTTCAATCTTTTAGCCCGCACCACCGCGTTGGAAAATGTTGAATTGCCATTAGTCTATCGCGGCATGGCGCGAAATTTGCGTGAAGAAAAAGCCTTGGCCGCTATGCAAGCAGTTGGCTTACATGGGCGTGAAAGCCACACGCCAAGCGAGCTTTCTGGTGGGCAACAACAGCGCGTGGCAATTGCGCGGGCAATCGTAAGTGACCCGTTGGTTTTACTTGCCGATGAACCCACAGGAAATTTAGACTCTGAACGCAGCCACGATATTATGCGGCTGCTGCAAAAGCTGAACAAAGACCGCGGCATCACGGTGATTATGGTGACGCATGAAGCCGATATGGCGGATTATGCCAACCGTATCATTCAATTTGCCGATGGTCATATCGCCAACGATCTTCAAAAAGGGCGCACCTGATGCTGTGGGAGTCTTTCAAGCTCGCGCTGCGTTCAGTGCGCCGCAATGTTCTGCGCTCCATACTCACATTGCTTGGAATTGTGATTGGCGTGGCCGCGGTGATTGCTTTGGTCACGATTGGTTCTGGGGCGAATGAAAAAATTTCATCCGACATTTCAAAGCTGGGCAGCAATATGCTTATTGTGCGGCCAGGAAACCAAGGCCCCGGCGCTCCCGGCGGCAATGAAGCCCGCAGCTTTACAGAGCGCGATGTGGAGGCCCTGCGTAACGGTGTCGCTTTGGTGCGTGCAATTGCACCGACGGCGAGTAAGCAAGCCATTATTGTTTATGATGCCACCAGTACTGACGCAAGCGTGACAGGTGCTGATCAGGCTTTCTTTGTGGCTCAGGATTGGAGTTTTATCCAAGGCGGATCTTTCACCGAAAGTGATGTTCGTGCAGCCAGCAATGTGTGCGTGATTGGCACTACAATAGTGAGTACGCTCTTGCCGAATGTAGACCCACTTGGCCAGACCATTCGGGTGGGTGCTATGCCGTGCAGCGTGGTGGGGGTTCTTGGTTCAAAAGGCCAATCGGCGTTTGGAACTGATCAAGATAATATTGTTGTTATGCCGCTGCGCACGTTTCAGCGCCGGATTGCGGGCAACACTAAAATTTCAAATATTTCGGTTTCAGCCAATAGCCCCACTGCGGTGAAATCTGCTCAGGATTCGATCACCGCGATCTTGCGTGAAACCCGCCATATTGGTGAGAATGATCAAGAAGACTTCTCAGTGCGCGACATGACGCAGATTGCCGCGACCATGAGCGCCACCACCACATTAATGACAGGGCTCTTGGGTGCTGTGGCGGCGGTTTCACTTCTCGTTGGTGGGATTGGCATAATGAATATCATGTTGGTTTCTGTCACTGAGCGCACACGTGAGATTGGCATCAGGTTGGCCATCGGGGCGCTCGCCTCGCAAGTGCTTACGCAGTTTTTAGTCGAGGCCGTTGTGTTGTGTTTATTGGGAGGCTTTTTGGGTGTTTGCCTTGGATTTGGCCTTGCTGGTCTTGCTTCATTTTTTCTGGCGATTCCTTTTGCGCCAGACCCCAAAGTGGTGGTTATGGCGTTTGGATTCTCAGGTCTTATCGGTTTGGTCTTCGGCTTCTTCCCCGCCCGCAATGCCGCAAGGCTGGACCCTATTGAGGCCCTGCGGCATGAATGATCTATCGTTTATTGCAAGACGCTGAGCAGTTCCGCCGTCGGATATGAATCCGCAGGCAATCCAGCTTTGATTTGCTCGGCTTTCACTGCGGCTCTGGTGCCTGCGCCAATCTTGCCATCGGCTTTTCCAACATCATAGCCAAGACCTGATAGAATATTTTGTAATGCTACAATTTGTTTATAGTCGAGTGGGGTGACTGGTTCACGCCCCGGGCCCACTTTGGGCGCACCTGCAATACGGCTGGCCAAATAAGCCGCTGTTGTTGAATAGACGAGGCTTTCGTTCCACTTCAAATAAGCTCTGGTGAAATTGCCGTAAGCCAAAAAGGCCGGGCCATCTTTGCCCATGGGCAGCAATAATGCAGCAGTTGTCTTGTCGGCCTTTATGGCTTTTCCATTGGCTGCGGTGACACCCCATTTGGCCCACTGGGCACGCGGCAATGATATGGCAAGATCAGCCTGATCCCAAGGCATTTCGGCTGGAACTGCAACCTCTTGCAGCCAAGGCTGGCCTGCTTGCCAACCGCCTTTTTTTAAGAGATTGGCGGTTGAGCCGATCACATCTGGAATTGAATCACGCAAATTGCGCCTGCCATCACCATCAAAATCTACGGCACTTTCATTATAGTCATAAGCCATAAATTGGGTCTGGCCAATTTCACCAGCCCAAGCGCCGCGCATTTCCTCTGGCGAAAGATCGCCATTTTGAATGAGCATCAAAGCTGGAATAATTTGCGGGCGGAATTTTTCCGGGCGGCGGCAATCCCAACCCAAAGTGACCAAGGCTTGTAATGTGGGAGACTTGCCAATATCGGCACCAAAATCTGTTTCCAAGGCCCAAAAGGCGGTGATCACCGGGGCTGGCACACCATATTGTTGCTGGGCACGGTCGAACACATCTTTGTATTTGGTGATCAATTCGCGGCCATGGGTGACGCGGTAATCAGATGCCATGCGGCCAGCAAATTGTAAAAAGCTTTGCGCGAAAACATTTTGCGCCCGGTCGCGCTTGATGATGCCTGTGTCATATTGCAAGCCATCAAGATTGGCCAGAACCGCAGCGGAAACGCCTTGGGCGGCGGCCTCTTTTTTAACGGCGGCAAGGAAACCATTAAAACCCTGAGCCGTGTTGCCACAGCTGGCGGCCAGTGCTGCCGATGATGAGAGTGCAAGGGCAACAACAGTGGCTGTGAGTTTAAAGCGCATTAGGGAAATTCTCCGTCCGAATCATAATTGGGTGCAGTGGAGCGCTATTCTGCAGGTTCGTCAAATTCATGGCACTTAAATTCTTTGCGAAAAATAGCAAGGAGCCTGCAGTTGCCCACAGGCCCCCCGCTCGAGCACCTGGCGACATCAGACCCATACTCTTGCAGCAGAAAGGACCGGGGGCGATACCTTATCCGCGCAAGCATAGATCTCTTCAATCTAACCAGACCCTAGCTCGTATGATTTGTAAAAATCCCCCAGCGCAACTTTGGAGGCATAGGGATAGGGCCAATTAAAGAGGAATGCAATTTAGTGTTTGTTGTTTTCACAAAAAATCAAACAACGATTCTACTTAAGGATGTGACTATTTGCACGATGCGCGGATCGGTTTTATGGTGTTGAGCGACAGCCAACACCGCGCAAGACTGTAAAATAAGCCCATCATCCAAAATCTTAAGTGCATTGGCCAGCAGCGTAGCCCCCGATGTGGTGATATCAACGATGAGTTCGGCGGTTCCCGCTGCGGGTGCGCCTTCGGTGGCACCCAGGCTTTCGACAATACGGTAGCCAGTCACACCTTTTTCAGCAAAGAAGCGCCTTGTGAGGGCGAGATATTTTGTGGCAACGCGCAAGCGACGCCCGTGGGTTTGATAAAACTGCTCGGCGACATCATCGAGATCAGCCATCACTGCAACATCTAACCAGCACTCAGGCACGGCCACCACGACATTGGCGGGCCCGAAATTCAGGCGTAAAGCGACATCGGCAATTTGATTGTCGGGTGCAATGGCTTCACGCAGCAAATCTTCACCAGTGATGCCAGCATCAATTTTGCCATCTTTAAGGTTTGCGGCAATTTCGGAAGCTGAGAGAAATGCGACTTCCACATTGTCGAGGCCAACCAATGCTCCGCGGTAACCGCGGTCGGTGCCTAAGCGTTCGATTTTATATCCGGCTTTTTCAAAAAGTTCTTGAGCAGACTCCATCAGACGGCCCTTTGAAGGAATAGCAAGGGTGAGCGGTTTCATGCCAGCACCGCCGCTAAGCGTTCCGTGTGAATAGCGCAACCGATGGCTGGAACTTTTTGGGCCGCTCCTAAATCAGAAAGCAACTCATCATAGCGCCCGCCCCCAGCAATGGCCACGGGGCCATGGGCCGAGTTGGCTTCGATCTGGAAAACAAAGCCTGTGTAATATTCTAATTCACGGCCAAAATTGGCAGAGAATTTAAAGCGGCGCGGATTTAGCCCCGCATCTTCAAAAAATTCCAAGCGCTTTGCAAATGAAGCGCAGGCCACACTGTATTGCTGAGTGGTGCTGATGGCTTCGAGCAGCAAAGGCACATCGGTTGCAGCCCCTTCAATGTTTAAATAATTTTCGATTGTCTGGCGCTTCATCCCGTCCAATGGTTTTTGCGAACGGTCAGCAAATTTTTCGGCAAGGCGCGAGGAAATTTCGGCCAGAGTGCGGTTGCCTTGAAGTGCTATATTATTTTGATCAAGCCAAGTGGTTGTGGCATCGCCATTTTTGAACTCATCAATGATCGGTGAAATGCTCGTGCGCTTTTGGCTGTGGCCAGCGGCAAATGTTGCCAGCAGATTTTGAAATGCTTGTGGCCGCCAAAACTGGTGACGCAAACGCCTGCGCCAACGGTCTGGCATTTCAATGTCATTTAATAATGCTGTGAATAGACCGATATCACCAAGTGTCACTTTGAGCCCCGTTGCCCCTGCGGCTTCAAGAGCGGAAATTGCAAGTTTCAAGATGCGGGCTTCTGCTGAAATATCGACAGCACCAAACCATTCAAGCCCCGCTTGATTAAATTCTTGTGGCGATAATTTTTCATCAGGAAAACGAAAAGCCGGGCCGAGGTAACAATATTTTGCTTCGGCTGCGGAATTTTCCGCATGGCTTAAATGATAGCGGCAGGCAGGCACTGTGAGGTCTGGGCGCAAACAGAGTTCTTGGCCAGCGGGATCATTGAACACAAAGGTGCGTGCGCGGATATCTTCACCAGAACGTTCCAGAAAAATATCGGCGGGCTGAATAATATCAGGCGCAATCTGGTCGAACCCCGCGCGTTCAAACACCGCCATGATAGCAGCGTTCTGGCGTTCGAGGGCTTGGCGTTCAGCGGGGGATTTACCGGCCATAGAAAGGGACCTCATCCGGCCTTCGTCCACCTTCTCCAAAGGAGAAGGGCGAATTTAGGCTCAGCCCCAAGATTTTTGCCCTTCTCCTCTGGAGAAGGTGCCCCAACGGGGCGGATGAGGTCCCTTCGGCAATCACAATCCAAGCGCCTTTTTCACAGCATCAACCATATCAATTTCAGCTACTGTCACCTGCGCTAAACGCTGGCTGGCATATTCTTCGCGGGTTTCAATAGTGCTGGCGAGTTCGGCGCCGAGGCGTAAATCTTTAATGGTCACTTGGCCCGCAGCTTTTTCATCACCACCTTGAATGATCACCAAGGGGCTCCCACGCTTATCGGCATATTTCATTTGTTTTTGAAAATTAGACGTACCGATATACATTTCAGCGCGAATGCCTGCATTGCGAAGCTGTTGCACCAGCTTCCAATAGTAACCTTGGCGGTCCTTATCCATCACGGTTACGATGACCGGGGCCAAGGTCTCAGATTGTTTGTTTAGCTTCAAATGCTG
>JANYGE010000433.1 GCA_025362535.1 Hyphomicrobiales bacterium | reverse complement strand
TCACCCAAAAACTTTCACACGCCTATAAGGAATTAGCAAAACGCGAAGCCACGCGGTCGCTCGGCTGATGCTGCCTTTTATACTCACCGCAATTCTCATCGAACTCACCCCCGGCCCTAACATGACGTGGTTGGCTGTGCTGGGCGCTACACGCGGGCGAGGTGCCGCCCTTGCCGCCGTGGTGGGAATTTGTATCGGCCTCGCGTTCGCCGGTATCATCGCAGGCATTGGACTATCTGCACTGCTCAGCGCTTTTCCAATTCTGCTTACAGCTCTGCGCTGGGCTGGAACACTTTATCTGTTCTATCTCGCCTATGACGCTTGGCAAGATTCTGACCAAACCCATCTTGATGTTGATCAGCCCAGTTCAGTTTATTTCGTTCAGGGCTTTGTCAGCAATGCTCTTAATCCAAAAGCCTATTTATTTTACGGCGCAATCTTGCCCCAGTTTTTTAACGCCTCAAACAGCCCTATGTATGAGGCCATAACTTTCACGACGGTCTACGTTGCCATCGCAACGATCATCCACAGCTTGATCGCGCTGCTTTCTGGCAGCCTTGCAGGGTGGCTATCTGGATCACCACAAGCAAAAACCGTGCGCCGCATTTTGGCTGTGGCTATTGCGCTTGCCGCAATCTGGTTTTTCATTTCGACAGGAACGCTTAAATGACAAATATCGCCATGTGGTCGGGTCCACGCAACATTTCCACTGCCATGATGTATGCCTTTGGCAACCGGGCTGATTGTGTAGCTTGGGATGAACCCTTTTATGGTTTCTCCCTCAAGCAGCGGGGCAATGATCATCCCATGCGGGACGACATAATCGCCGCCACCGAATGCGATTGGGACAAGCTTGTTGAAACCTGCATATTACCCGCGGCCAAGCCTATATTTTATCAAAAGCATATGACCCATCATATGGAACCTGGGTTTGATCGCCGTTTCATTTTGAAACTCAGCAATGCCTTTCTCATCCGTTCACCGGAGCAAGTGCTCGCCAGCTACACGCAAAAATGGTCTGAAGCTTCCTTGCAGGCTATCGGCTTTGTTGAACAAGCCGAAATTTTTGATCAGGTCGCCAATCATCTGGGTCATGCCCCACCTGTCATTGAAGCCGATCAAGTGTTAGCCAATCCGCGCGAGACTTTGACCAAGCTTTGTGCGGCCTGTGGCATTTCATTTGACGAGGCCATGTTGCACTGGCCCAAAGGCCCCAAATCATTTGACGGCGTTTGGGCACCGCACTGGTATAATGCGGTCTGGCAATCCGAGAGCTTTGCACCACCGCAATCTAAAAACATCGTCTTGCACAAAGAGCTGCGAGCAATCGCAGATCAAGCAAGACCCTATTATGAAAAACTAAAGACCCACCGCTTGTCGAGCGGGGGCCTTTAAAATTCAGAACAGAGTTTTAGCGTGCTAAAACATGAGAGGATGACGTTGCAGCCATAGCGCTAACGGGAGTTTTTACAGTTGGCGTTTCTTTTTCAACTAGCATTTCCACTTTGCGCAAATCGCCTTCAGCTTCTTTCAGCTTTTCAATCATGGATTCATGTTGATCACGAAGTTCACCAACAGTTTTCAAAATATTGTCGCGCCGACCACGCACAGATTTGGCGGCCATAGAGTAATTCACATTGTTAACATCTGAAACACCAGTGCGGTTTTCTTCAAACTTCACATGATTGTCGAGATCATCGTGCTTTCGCATTAAGTCTTGGATCATCAGATCCATATCAGCCACTTGTCTGCGGCAATCTTCCACCCGGAATCGATTAAGCCTCAAAAGGCTATCACGTGAACGCATCTTATCCTCACTTTACTCAAACACACCTGGCGAAAAAAGTTCCACCCAAACTTAACACTGACTCTATTCACGATTCTCCGAATCAACTAGCTAAGAGAATACGTCGCAACTGCCCATATGATGAACGAGCAGGTTTAAGACGGAGTAAATTGCGCAAAAAAGATTAGTAACCACGCCAGTCAACCATGTCACCCCACCTATAGTGGGTATCTGCATGGCGCTACAATATGTAGTGGTGCGATGAGTTGCACTAAGATGTGCCAGATTAGGTTTTGTTAACCTTTATAAGGCTATCTTAAGGAACAGAGTTAACGTTTCGTAAGCCAAGGCCAAAGAGGCCAAGGCCAAGTTTCACGGACTCACCGCAGCGGTGGGTTGGCATACAAAGGGGATTCGCAATGCGGGTTTTGTTGATCGAAGACGATACAGCCACAGCACAAAGCATCGAGCTGATGCTGAAGTCAGAAGGCTTCAATGTGTACACCACGGACCTCGGCGAAGAAGGTGTAGATCTCGGCAAGCTCTATGACTACGACATTATTCTGCTCGATCTCAACCTGCCCGACATGTCCGGCTATGAAGTTTTGAAATCACTTCGCGTTTCAAAAGTTGGCACCCCAATTCTAATTCTCTCTGGCCTTGCTGGCATTGAAGATAAGGTCAAAGGCCTCGGCTTCGGCGCCGATGATTATATGACCAAGCCCTTCCACAAAGATGAACTCGTGGCCCGCATCCACGCAGTTGTCCGCCGCTCCAAGGGCCATGCCCAATCAGTCATTCTCACTGGCGAACTGCTGGTGAACCTCGATACTAAAACCGTTGAGGTGGGTGGCCAGCGCGTTCACTTGACCGGCAAAGAATATCAAATGCTGGAGCTTCTCAGTCTTCGCAAGGGCACAACCCTCACCAAAGAAATGTTCCTCAACCACCTCTATGGCGGCATGGATGAGCCCGAACTGAAAATCATCGACGTGTTTATTTGCAAACTCCGCAAGAAACTGGCCAATGCCGCCGAAGGTAAAAACTTCATCGAAACCGTCTGGGGCCGTGGCTATGTGCTGCGTGAAGGTGCGCCACCCATGCCAGGCCACGAACATGGAAACGAAGAAGAGCTGCTGCGCATCGCATAAATTGCAAATTATCGAACATAAAAAACCCGGCCTTTGAGCCGGGTTTTTTATGTCCCGTCATCCAGATGTCTTGACCTTGTGCAATAGTTGATATACGAGTAATTTACTCGGATAAAGGGGTTTAGCATGTTTATTCCTAAATTAAAACGTCCACTCTTGGGCGTAATTGCAACATTTATGGTGTTGGCAACAACACATCGCGGTTCTGCCGAACCCCTGAGCCCCATGGAGGAACTTGGCAAAGCCCTGTTTCATGATGCCACGCTCTCAAATCCACCTGGTCAATCTTGTGCGTCCTGCCATGATGCTGCTCTCGCCTTCACGGGTAATTCAGGTTCACCAATCGCAGCAATTGCCACGGGCAGCACACCCGATAAATTTGGTAACCGCAATGTGCCCACACTCAAATACATGGCCTTCAGCCCTCCGTTTTCATTCGTTGGCGAAAAAAATGACAAGGGTGAAACTGAATATACCCCAACCGGCGGCCTGTTTTTCGACGGCCGTGCTGATAATTTGATCGACCAAGTGCATGGCCCCCTGCTCAATGTAAATGAAATGGCCGATACTGATAATGCCATGATCACAAGCAAACTGCGCAGCAGCCCTTCACTGCAAGCTTACAAAACCGTATTCGGCGAAGACCTGAGCAAAGATGATGCCGCAACAGTGCAAAACATCGCAATTGCCATTGCCGCATTTGAAAGCACGTCAACATTCGCGCCATTCTCGTCGAAGTTTGACAGCTATTTGCAGGGAAAAGCCGAGTTTACCGCGCTAGAGGCCAAGGGTTTCGAACTCTTCAAAGATCCTGAAAAAGGCAATTGTCTCGGCTGCCATGTCGGCACGGTTGATTCAAAAAATCCGAAGGACTGGCTCTTCACCGATTTCACTTATGACAATCTTGGTGTGCCGCGCAATCCAGCTATTCCCGCCAATGCCAAAGCCTCCTATTTCGATGAAGGCCTGTGCCAGCGCGAAGGCCTGCAGAAAATTCTGCCTGAGGGCGTTGAGCTTTCGTCTTTCTGTGGTGCTTTCAAAGTGCCAACCTTGCGCAACATTGCCGTCACCGCACCTTATTTCCATAATGGTGCGATCACCAATTTGCGCGATACTGTTGCATTTTATGTGACACGCGATACCAATCCCGAATTGTGGTATCCAAAATCTGCTGATGGAAAAGTTTTAAAGCTGAATGATACAACGCCTGCGGCCATCGCCAATGTTAACACAGGTGAAGTGCCTTATGATCGCAAGCCAGGTGAAACGCCTCGTCTGAGCGAAGATGAAATCGATGCGGTTGTGGCCTTTCTCAAAACCCTGACTGACACAGCACCCTGACCGACACAGCTGAGCAGTAATCAAAACAAAAACCCCGGCCATAAGCCGGGGTTTTCCTTCGGTCCAATGGACCAAATATTACTTACCGATAGCTGTACCGATTGTGGCAAACTTCGTGGTCAGGTTGGTTGTGATTGATGGCATTGCAGCGAGCAAAGCAACTGACATAGCAGCAGCGATCAGGCCATACTCAATTGCAGTTGCGCCGGATTCGTCTTTCAAAAACTTGTTCATTTAATCTCTCCAATTGTTACTAACAGCACACATCCCCCCAGACCTTGCTTGTGCGTGGTTGCTAGCGGGTATGGGTTGAAATTAGCTGAGACCCCTTAAAGAGAATTAAAATTAGAAGGTGCAATTGGATGTATTTGGCCATTTTGGGCCAGTGTTTTGCCACGTGGTTAAAAATCTACAAATAAAACCCGGGCTTATCAGGCTGGTACAATCGCCAAAGCCGTAACCGCCACAGTGTCTTCGCTCTCCATTACCATATGCAGGGTTTTGTTGGCGGACGCCGCCAAAATGCGGGCATAGTAAGGTTGAACAAGTCTGGCATCGAGTGTTGTTAGATCTGCTGTGCCATTTAGAGCCGCAGCCATCGCCTCATTAATCTTGGCCCGCTCCCCCTTGGCGCGTACGATTAGGTTTTCGCCTTCGGCAGAAACTGTAACCACACCACCCCGCGGAATTCCGGCAAGGGCGATGAGCAGCATGTTGAGCAAAAGCTTCACTTCTTGTTTCGGCTTGTTCTCACGTGGCGCTTGCCAATCCAGCTTCACTTTTTCTTCGCCGACAAAAGCCTTGGCCACTTCGCCTGCTTCAGTAAGATCAATAAGAGCTCCGGCCGAACCAGCCGCACCAAAGGCAATCCGGCAGAATTTAAGCTTGGCAGTCGCAGTCTTGGCCGAGGAGCGCACCATATCCAATGCCGTCGCCCGCAACTCCGCATCAGTCTCAGGATCATCCATCAACTCAAGCCCATTGGCGATAGCACCCACCGGAGAAATCACATCATGACACACCCGCGAGCATAAGAGTGCAGCAAGATCGAGATCGGAAAGTCGAGTTGTAAGTGTCATGGCCCCATCCAAAGTGATTCGTGCCTCTAGCTATATCAAATAAGCCAGAACATTTCCGCCCAGAAGATTGAGCATTGACGAAACATCCGGCTCAGATAAGAACGCCTTATGATAACGCCCTCTCCCATGCTGCAAACCATGATCGAACTCGCCCAAAGCGCTGGCAATTTGATCATGGATATATATGCCACTGATTTTGCCTCACATGCCAAAACCGATGCTTCCCCCGTTACCGAAGCCGATGAGCGGGCCGAAGCTATCATTCTAAAGGGCCTTACCCAACATTTTCCAGACATTCCTGTGATCGCTGAGGAAGCCGTGGCCGCTGGGCGCATTCCTGAAATCGCCAGCCAGTTCTTTTTGGTGGATCCTCTGGATGGCACCAAGGAGTTTATTTCGCGCAATGGCGAATTCACCGTCAACATTGCCTTAATTCAAAATGGCGCGGTTTCAGCAGGTGTTGTCTATGCCCCAGCAATTGCCTGGCTCTATTGGGGTGAAATCGGGCAAGGCAGCGCCAAGGCGAGAATCTCTCCCGGCCAACCACTACCGAGAACCTGGCAAAAGATTGCGGTGCGCCACTGTCCAGCCACAGGAGCAACAGTGCTTGCCAGCCGTTCGCACCGTGACGCTGCCACGGATGCCTACCTTTCAACTGTCAAAGTCGCAGAATTGATTGGCGCAGGCTCATCTCTCAAATTCTGCACGATTGCTGAGGGCAAGGCTGACCTATACCCCCGCTTTGGCCGCACCATGGAATGGGATACCGCGGCAGGTCACGCCGTTCTGGCTGCGGCAGGCGGCACAGTTAAGGGTTCTGATGGCGCACCCTTCCTCTATGGCAAGAAACATCGCGGCTTCGATAACCCCGCCTTTATTGCTTCGGCCTGATCCCCAGATTCTCATTTCATTAACCAAGCCGAAAGCAAGCTTCGCTAAAACCTTAGCTTGAACGAATTTTTGCCGCGCTTGCGCCCCTTTCTAGAGGCACAAGTGGCATCAACATCTGGAATAAGGTTTGAGAGTATGATGAAAAACCGCATGCGCACATTGGCTTTAACACTCACTTTAGGCTTGGGCTTTGTTGGATTGGCCGCCGCACAAACCACGGGCAGCACCTCAAAATACGAAAGCAACGACACTTATTCCAGCGACGAAATTTTGACCAAAGGTCATCAGTTCTTTGGCAAAACCACACGCGGCCTTGCTGAAGCTGTTGAATATGTCTTCCAAAATCAAGGCCAACCTTCAGCTTACATTGTGGGTGAAGAAGGTTCTGGCGCTATTGTCGGCGGCTTGCGCTATGGCGAAGGCACGATCTATTACAAAAACGGGGCGCAAAAGCACATTTATTGGCAGGGCCCATCCATTGGTTTTGATTTCGGTGGCAATGGTTCGCGCACTTTAACCCTGGTTTACAACTCACAATCGCCAGAAGATCTTTACAGCCGCTTTGCCGGCGTTGAAGGTTCGGCCTATTTGGTCGGCGGTCTGGGTGTTAATTTCCAACGTAAAGACGAAATCGTTATGGCCCCGATCCGGACCGGACTAGGTGCCAGACTTGGAGCCAATATCGGCTATCTTAAATATTCCAAGCACCCAACTTGGAACCCGTTTTAAGGGCTAAACACCTTTTTTGTGACAACCAAGTTCGCTTTATAAAAATATTTCTTCTCAAAATAGCGCTTAACCATCGCAACAAAACAAATTACCCGCTAAGAGTTTAAACGTGGGGGGTAGTCTGGTCTTTGCTGAACTGCAGCCAAAGGCTAATAGTTTGTTTTAGCGGGGTTTTGCTATGTCTCAATCTGAGACTCTAATGCTTGTTGCACTGGGTTTTGCTCTTGCTCTGGTTATTGTACTCCTTGTCGCCCGTGGTTTTTGGAGCATGGCCATGCGCTTAGGCGCACGTAAACAGGCCAAGCAAATTCCCGTAGCAATGCTTGAACTTCAGGCTGACCGCGACCGCCTGCGCGCTGAGCATGCCATGATGGCGCGCAAACTCGAGCTTCGCTTGGACGATATAAAAGCCCGCATGACCGAACAAATGGCCGAAGTCTCGCGCAACCGGAACCGTGTGCAGTCGATGACGGTTGAGATGGAACGCCGTGACGAATTGATCAATAACCGCGACCATGAAGTGGGCACACTCGTCAACCAACTGGAATTGTATAAGGCCGATTTGGCCGCCTGTGCTGATGCCATTGATCGCTACGGCAAAGAAGTGGTGCAGAAAGACACCGAAATCGCAAGGCAAGCTTCGCTGATTGCCCAGCTCTCGTCCAACTTGCGTGACAAAGGCCAACTTGTGTCAACACTCGGCAACGAATTGCAAACGGCTTTACGCTCGGACGATGAGAACAAGACAACCGAAAAAACCGATACCAGTGAAAATCGGTTGCTCCAACGCGTGGCGGAACTCACATCTATTTCCACTCAAATGAGCAATCAACGCGATGGCAATACGATAGTGCCCGAGAGTCTTGAAGCCGCCAGCCAACTAGAAAATATTGACCCGCAACTGGTCGAAACCACCGTGTCAGAGCCAGTTGAAGAAATGAATGTGCTTAACCCGGGAGGAGATGAAAAATCACCTCCAGAGATTAAAGCAGCTCCGGAATCGCCGCCCAAAAAATCTGGTGCGATGGCCAATGTCATCAGCCTCGCCCAACGTATCAGAGCGCTGCAAAAAAACTCAGGCTGAGTAAGTCTTGAATTCTGTCCGCTGAGCCGCCAGACTGACAGCATCACGCAACCCACACCATGAGGCCAGCATGCGCAAAAGTCTTTTCGCCCTCATCTCAACCTTAGCTTGGCTTTTAGCATCACCCGTCCAGGCCAGCAGTGATATAGGCTGCGTTCCCAGTTGGACACTGTCGCGAACTGATTATTCGGAATGTGATAATTCTGCCTTGCTGAGCCCTGGCAATGATACGCGCGCCAATTTGCAATTGCTGATGATGGATTTTCATCCTGACAAAATAAAACTAAATCCCGCAACACTTGAAACAGCTTCACCGCGCTTCCTTTACGAGTTTCAACAGGCCTTCCAATCAGGGGCCAGTGGCACTGAGCAAAGCACCTTCGCCTATGGTGAGGGCTCAAGATGTCTCAGCAATGAGCTTGGTGTAACTCTGTTTGAACAAGCCCTCGCCAACACACCAGCACTTGCCAAAGAAGAACGCGAAAAGCTTTCAGAAACGCGCAAAGCCATTGGCCAGTTGAACTGCACCAAACCAGATCAGTTTTCTACACTCGGCACTGATGCTCTCAAGCTTGCCGCCTCACCCGCTGCTAAAGAATTCGCAAGCTATCTTGCTGGCAGCGCAGCCTTCTATGAGGGTGACTTTGTTACGGCAAAGCAGCAGTTCCAATCCTTACAAAATGCAGCACAACCGTGGTTGAAAGAAACCGCAACCTATATGATCGCCCGCGTTGATCTTAACGTAGCGCAACTCGATGCTTTCGATGATTATGGATCAATTGAAATTGCCAAGGTTGAGCCCATCAATCTCAAAAATTCAGAAACAGAATTTCAAGCATTTTTATCGGCCTATCCGAACAGCAGTCTATCGGCTTCTGCCCATGGCCTGTTGCGCCGCGTCTATTGGCTGGGCAACAATCAGGAAAAGCTGATGGCGCAATATAGCGACCAGATCACGCAAACAAATCCGAACATTAGAAATCTAAGTGATTCTGATCTCGTGCTTGAGATTGATGCAAAATTTCTCGCTGGCGCCGATGCTTTAAACCTCACAGACCCCGTTTTTCTTGCCGTCAGAGATTTGCGTTTGATGCGCCACTCACCAGTTGCCGATGATGATACCCCGCCCAAGCCGCCAATCACCAAAGCCGAACTGGAAGCCCAGCGCTCCCTCTTTGCCAATAATATGCCGCTCTATGATTATCTATTGGCAGCCCATGCGTTTTATGTGGCCAATAAGCCGAGTGATGTTTTGGCAGACATCCCTGCGCCTTCTGCGACCGCCCCTTCAACCTACTTGGAGTTCAGCCGCCAAACGCTGCGTGGCCTGGCGCTTGATAAATTGAATTATCCAAATGCGGGTGATCTGTGGGTGAAGCTTTTGTCATCAGCACAGAAACCTTTGCAGAGGCCGGTTTTAGAAATTGCTCTGGCCCTGCATGATGAAAAAACCGCTACGGTTGAAAAAATCTTTGAGCCGGATTCACCTGTTAAAGATGCTTATGTGCGGGCGCTTTTATTGGCTCATAGTGCAAATGCAAAACTCCTGCGTCAGCAAGCCAGCAATCCCGATGCCGCAATTCCAGAACGCCATATTGCTTTGGCAACACTTCTCTATAAGGACATCACCCGCGGTGCCTATGCCGATTTCATCCGCGATTTTGCTATTCCTCCCCCACCGCAAATTCCAAACCCCGACTCCCAGCAAGTCTATTTAAATGTGCCAAGCATTGCGGATTTTACCTGGGAAGGATCAACAGCTGATTTCATTTGTCCATCATTGCTTGAAAGCGCCAAAAAATTGGCGGTGAATTCAAAGAACCTAACTGCCCTGCTCTGCGTTGCCGAATTTATCAGAGACAAGGGTTTTGATTATTCCGATCTTGATCACCCACCACTCCCGGGCACTATTGGTGGTTCGCCATCGCAATTCCCGGGCAAAGATTTTTCACGCCAGCATATTTACCAAGTCGTTATAGCCGATCGCAAAGCCTCAAAAGAAGATAAGGCCTATGCCTTGTACCGGGCGGTGAATTGCTATGCACCTTCCAACAACAATACCTGTGGCGGCGAAGATGTGGACGTCTCTCAACGCAAAGCCTGGTATAAGCGATTGAAATCAGAGTTCGCATCATCGCCATGGGCCAAAGCACTGCACACCTATTGGTGAGAATGTCTATCGCCCGCTTATTTTCATTTTTAGTGGTCGCACTTCTCACTTGTGCTCAAGCTCAGGCGGCACCTGTTGATGCATCTGCTTACGATTCATTTTGGCTGTGGTCCGGTGTACGCTCGCAACCAGTTCTGGCCAAAGCCAAAACCATTTACATTCTACAAGGCCAGATCGAAGCAAAACCCACCATACGCATGATCGCGCAAAGGCCAGCAGCCCCGCACATTAAAACAGCCGCTGTTTGGATAGTTTACCGCGCTGAAACCTTGCAGTGGCCCGCGCGCATTTTTCAGCAAATCGAGTTTCATTTGAAAAATTGGCAATTGGCTGGAAACACTGTGGTGGGCCTGCAAATTGATTTCGATGCCAAGACCCGTCACCTCGATGACTATGCAAATTTTCTCAATCATCTGCGCCGCCGATTGCCACCCGAATTGAAACTCAGCATCACTGGTCTGCTCGATTGGAGCACCACGGCCGAACCAAAATCCCTCAATGCTTTGGCTGGAACAGTGGATGAAATAATTATCCAAACCTATCAAGGCCATCACACGATTAAAAATTATGGCCGCTATCTAGAGAAGCTTGAAAACCTAAAAATTCCATTCCGCATCGGGTTGATCCAAGGCGGCCAGTGGCAGGCTCCACCTAAACTCGCTCGCAATCCACACTTCAAAGGCTATGTGATTTTTCTGCAAAACCCAGATTGAAGCAAATGATG
>JANYGE010000132.1 GCA_025362535.1 Hyphomicrobiales bacterium | reverse complement strand
TCTAAAACAGATCACAACCGACCGTGATGTTTTCGAACAATGCACTGATACGATTATCAGGCAGGTGGGTGATCTTGGGCGGATTGTGGATGAGTTCTCGTCTTTTGCCCGCATGCCTAAGGCCGTGCCGGAACCCAATTCGCTTTCGTCTGTGATCCAAGAAGCGACGGTGTTGCAACGTGTTTCGTCGGGAGACATTGACATCAAGGTCAAAGAAAATATTGACGCCTTGGTGTTCCCGTTTGATCGGCGCTTGATTACGCAAGCTATTACCAATCTGGTTAAAAATGCGCGCGAAGCTGTCGAGGCCCGCGAGGAGCCATCGGAGAAAGGTGTTATTTTAATTGAAACAGGGATTGATCAAAATCACCCCTTTATTCGCGTGACTGACAATGGCATCGGTCTTCCACAGGAAAATCGCAATCGGTTGGCAGAACCTTATATGACCACCCGCGAAAAAGGCACGGGCCTTGGCCTTGCCATTGTGAAGCGCATTATGGAAGAGCATGAGGGACGCTTAAAACTCAAAGATGCGCCATCCGGCAAAGGTGCTTGCGTGACCCTCTACTTCGCAGCCCAGCATGAACACGCCACTCTTGAAAACTGAACAGGAAAATTATGTCTGCTGATATTCTGATTATTGATGACGAAGCTGACATTCGCATGCTGATTGCTGGCATTCTGCAAGATGAAGGCTATGAAACTCGCCTTGCGCATAATTCTGATGCGGCCTTGTCGGAAGTGGCTTTGCGCAAACCCTCTATGGTTATTCTGGATATTTGGTTGCAAGGGTCAAGACTTGACGGCTTGGATCTGCTGCTGGAGATCAAGCAACTGCATCCCACCTTGCCAATTGTGATCATCTCTGGGCATGGCAATATTGAAACGGCCGTGGCCGCTATCAAACGTGGGGCTTATGAATATATCGAAAAGCCATTTAATGCTGATCGGTTGATTTTGGTGGTGGGGCGTGCGCTTGAAACTTCGCGCCTCAAACGCGAAAATGATGACCTGCGTGGACGGGCGGGTTTGAATCAGGAACTCGTTGGAAATTCAGTGGCGATGCGACAGTTGCGTCAGCTTCTCAAAAAAATAGCGCCAACCAACAGCCGTGTTTTGATCACGGGTCCGATGGGGGCTGGCAAGGAAATGACAGCACGTTCGCTGCATGAGTTATCACAACGTGATAAAGGGGCTTTCGTTGTCTTGAGTGCGGCCAATATGGCGCCGGAACGTATGGAGGAAGAGTTATTCGGCGTGGAGCAGGGGCCAGATCGACAGGCTTCGATTGGGGCGCTTGAAGAAGCGCATGGCGGTACGCTTTACATTGATGAAATTTCTGACATGCCGATGGAAACCCAAGCCAAGGTTCTGCGGGTTTTGCTTGAGCAGACTTTTCAACGTGTAGGTGGTTCCAAGAAGGTGAAGGTGGATGTGCGGATCATTACGTCCTCTTCGCGTGATTTACCCACGTTGATTGCTGAACAGAAATTTCGTGAGGATCTGTATCATCGGCTCGGTGTGGTGCCTGTGCGTGTGCCTGGTCTCAATGAGCGGCGTGAAGATATTCCGGAACTTCTTGAGTTTTTCTCAAAATCATTTTCGGTAGGTTCTGGCCAACCGCAACGGCGTTTTGCCAATGATGCAATAGCGGTTTTGCAAACACGCAATTGGCCGGGCAATGTGCGCGAGCTGCGCAATAATGTGGAACGCATGCTGATCCTAGCCTCTGGTGATCCACAAGACGAAATTACTGCCGATATGATGCCAGCTGAAATTCTCGCGGAAAATACCTCGCATGGATTTGGTAATGAACATTTGCTCACGATGCCGCTTCGTGAAGCGCGCGAGGCCTTCGAGCGTGATTATGTGGCGGCGCAGCTCTCGCGGTTTGGTGGAAATATTTCTCGAACTTCAACATTTATAGGCATGGAGCGTTCGGCTTTACATCGGAAAATCAAAATGTTAGGTCTCACTTCTAAAGAAGATGAGAGCGCCTAAATCTAGCCTGCTTTTGTCGCCATTAGAAATGTGTTAGACTGCGATTTGCATCAGTCTCAATAAAAACAATAAGAGTTGGAATCAGCCATGGCACAAGAAAAACAACAGAATCTTCAGGATACCTTCCTCAATCATTTGCGCAAAACCAAAATGCCAGTCACGGTGTTTTTGGTGAATGGCGTGAAGTTGCAAGGTATTATCACATGGTTTGATAATTTTTGCTTGTTGCTGCGCCGTGATGGCGTTTCGCAATTGGTCTACAAACACGCGATTTCTACTATTATGCCTGGCGGACCTATCAGTTTGTTTGATGATGAGAGCGCGAATACGTGACCATTAAAAAACACGTTAAGGCAGGTGGTGGCGTTGATTTTCAAATGGAAGGACCGGAGCTCACAAGGGCTTTGGTTGTTCATGTTGAACGCAAGAAGCGCACTGTAGGCAATGTTTTTGATCGTGACGCGCAGAGCAAGCTTGATGAAGCAATTGGTTTAGCTGAGGCCATTGATCTCGATATCGTTGACACTTTGATCGCACCGCTGCTGGCACCAAAGCCAGGCACCTTTTTGGGCACAGGCAAAGTAGCTGAGATCGCCGAGCATGTGGCGAAAGTGGACGCGGAGTTGGTGGTGGTCAATGCCCAGCTTTCACCTATTCAACAGCGCAATCTTGAAACGGAATTTAAAGCCAAGGTTCTGGATCGTACTGGTCTCATTCTTGAAATCTTCGGGCGGCGCGCCACGACGAAGGAAGGCATTTTGCAAGTTGAGCTGGCGCATCTGAATTATCAGAAATCGCGTTTGGTTCGGTCTTGGACCCATCTTGAACGCCAGCGCGGCGGCTTCGGCTTTTTGGGTGGCCCTGGTGAAAGCCAGTTGGAAATGGATCGGCGCTTGATACAAGAGCGCATTTCCAAAATTGAAGGTGAATTGGAAACGGTGGTTAAAACCCGTGATTTGCACCGCAAGGGCAGGGAGCGCATTCCTTATCCGATCGTGGCTCTGGTGGGCTACACCAACGCCGGAAAATCGACATTATTCAATAAGCTGACTGATGCCAATGTGCTGGCCAAGGATTTGCTCTTCGCAACCCTTGACCCCACGATGCGGAACATTACTTTGCCCAGCGGCCGCAAGATTATTTTGTCTGACACAGTTGGTTTTATTTCCGAACTTCCGACATCTTTGATTGCTTCGTTCCGCGCAACACTTGAAGAGGTGTTGGCTGCCGATGTAATTTTGCATGTGCGTGATGTGAGCCATGCTGAAACAGATGCACAAGCTTATGACGTGAATTTGGTTTTGGAAGAGCTTGGCATTGATGAGCAGCGCCGCAGTTTGATCATCGAAGTGTGGAACAAATCAGACTTGTTGCCACCTCAAGAACTCACCAACCGTCAAGCTTTGGCGCAACGCCGTAAAGATGTGGTTTTGATCTCTTCGCTCACCGGAGACGGTATTGATCGATTGCTGGATCATGTTGAGCAACGCTTAGCGCAATCTAGCTTGATGTTTGATATTATGATTGAGCCATCGGACGGAAAGAACATGGCGTGGCTGCATCAGCGTGGTGAAGTTTTAGATCGTAAAAATTATGAAGATGGCCGCACTAAATTGTCAGTAAGACTGGATGCAGACACGGCGGGGCAGGCGCAAGCCAGGTTTGGCAAGGCGATGAAAGAAAAGACTTAATATGAAAGCCAGATTGGGTTTGCCATTTTTTATATTGGTGATTTCGATATTTTTAACTTATGCCACATGTGTTCAGGCGCGAGATGCCCTGCCATTTGCGTCAGTAACCTATGCAAAAGAAAAAGCCTGGTGCAAAATCAATCGGGATAGCGCTGAGAGCCCTGACAACAGTATTGGTCAAGCCTTCGTCAACTTGTCGCAAGACAAAATCAATTGGAGTGAAAGCTTCGGAATTATCCGCCATGTGAGTGTGATGGGTGATAAGACTGTGCTTACAGTTGATCTGACAACCGAGGGCTCATCGGTGAATGGTTTTAAACTCGAATTGGTCAAAACTGGTTCTGATGGTTTTACCCTTGACGGTGTCAAATTTTACTCTTGCGGCAAACGCAAAGCTAATCCTTGGATTGGAAAGTTTATGCAATAAGAGCGAACTGCCAAGCAAAGCGCATTAATGCGCGCGCTTGTCTTTCAGCTTATATTGCTTCTTCTTGCTATCGAAACCTGCAAAATAATCGCGCACTTGCGGGTGGCGGACGGGGTCGCGGGTTTCGTCCTCTAGAAGATTTTGCTCTGAGACATATGCCACATATTCTGTCTCATCGTTTTCGGCGAGCAGGTGATAATAGGGCTGATCTTTGCGCGGCCGGGCTTCAGCGGGAATGGAATTATACCATTCCTCAGTGTTGTTGAACTCTGGATCGACATCAAAAATCACGCCCCGAAATGAAAAGAGACGGTGGCGGACGATTTGTCCAATTTGGAATTTGGCTTCGTTCATCAGGCGCATGTGTATTCAATGCCAATTCTGCGTGATTTAGGCAAGTCCATTATCCGCGCATTGCAAAGGGTAAATTTGCCCCGGGAGCCAGACCTTGGCGCATGGCTAGCGTGCGCAAGGGCGCAAAATTTGCCAGCGCGCTGAGACCAGCGGCGCGCGCCAGCGATAAGGCTGGCATGGTGCTGAGCAGAGATCTGTTCAACAGGTTTACCATCTGCTGGCGCGGCACAACATCGGCGCGGCGCAATTTATCATACTCCTGCAAGTTGGTTTCGGCCCCTGGATCAGCAGAACTAATAATTAAATCAGCTGCTTGAGCTGCATCTCTGAGAGATAGGTTGAGGCCTTGCGCACCTATCGGGGGCAGTACATGGGCGGCTTCACCCAGCACCATGCAGCGTTTGGTGGCAAACTTAGTGGCACGCTGGCCGCGCATCGGAAATGCTTTGCGCGGGCCAAGATTTGAAATGCGGCCCAGCATATTTTTGGTTTCAAGCTGAATCTCAATGGCAAGTTCGGCATCGCTGAGTTTCAAGAGTGCCTCAATGCGAGCTGGCCGCTCCATCCAAACCAGACTAGAGCGGTTGCCGGGCAGTGGCACGGTGGTGAAGGGGCCGGCTGATTTATGATATTCGGTAGATATGTTTTGGTGTGAAGCGGTATGGGCAAAGCTGGTGGCTAAAGCCGATTGGTCAAAAGACCAGTTTTCGACAGTGATACCAAGAGAATTGCGCAAGGCAGAATCAGCGCCGTCGGCGGCCAGCAGAATTTTCGCGCTGTAAGAATTTCCCAGTTCGGTTTTTATAGTGATCTGGTTTTCATCGGTAACAGCGTTTAGGCTAATGTCATTGATGAAAGTTACGCCCAAGACCTCAGCCTTTTTGTGCAGCAGAGGAATGAGTTGAGCTAAGGGGATATTCCAGCCAAAAGCCTCCAATTCCAATTCTGTTGCGCTGAACTCAAGGGTTGGTGCTGTGACAAGATTTCCGGTGTCATCGATTAAGTGCAAACGCATGAGGGGAGATGAAACGGATTTGAGCTCCTCGGTCCAAACACCGATAAATTTTAGAAGTTGCAGGGAAGGTTGCATCAAAGCGGTCGTGCGCAGATCAGCTACTGAGGGTGGTGCAATGACTGCGGTTTTTACGTCATCAAGGGCGAACAAACACGCCGCAGCTAGGCCCGCTGGTCCAGCACCAGAAATGATTGCCGTGAACTCGCTCATGCTCCTGGCAAAGCCGCAGTGATCATGCTGTCTCGGGCGTAAAAATTCTCCGCGAAATGTGCGAGGCTTGAATGAGACTTGCGCCAATCGAGCCAGCCGTGGCGGAAATCAAGATAGCCGAGGGAACAAGCGGTGGCGATGCTCCCCAGATTGATTTCGCTTAAATCTTTCAGCCATTGGGTTTCAAGTTCATCTAAACATGCACTGATGCGTGATTTAAGACGCTCCTCAAGTTCGGCCCATTGCAGGCCCTTTGGGCGAGCGGCGGTTTCAATGCGAAGTCCAACAGTAGCATCGGACAGGCCTTGAGCTAAAGCTAGCAAGGTGAGAATACGGAAACGCTTTACGCCATCATCAGGCAGCAGCGCCTTATTGCCCCCGGCATGACAGAGATATTCCATGATGACACGGCTATCGAAGATCGGGTGGCCATGGTCTGTTTCCAGCACGGGAATTTTGCCCAGCGCAGAGAGCCTTTCCAACTGCTTGTTGGTTTGGACAAAGGTTAAATCCGCCTTCACCAGTTCTACGCGCTGGTCTAAACCAACTTCAAGAGCCGTAACCATGCACATTCGCACATAAGGTGAATTCAATGCGCCATAAAGCTTCATAATCTCATTCCTTGAATTTGTACTGGCCGGGATTGAAGGTCATTGATGGGTCCATGTCAAAGAAAAAAGCAGGACGTAATGTCACCTCATGCCAGAAGGTGGGAAGTATGGGGAAATCTTCGGGGCGTGGTGCGTGGCGAAAACCTATGGTGTACCAGAGCACGAGATCATCGTTTTTGATGGGCTCAGCGTCTGCCACAAAAGCGGGAACGCCCTCATCTTTCGTCGAAAGATTGGGATAGAGTCCAGCGGCCCAGTTTTCACCTTGCTTGAATTTGCTCACCCACAGAGTTTGCGCGGAAAAACCAGCACGCATTTGTGGTGAATCTGATTTATCTAAAATTGACGTCGCCTCGTGGTGCGTGTTGATCCAGTAGCTCGGGTTAAATTTGAGTGCGGTTTTTTCGTTGGGGTTAATCACCCGCCAGGTTTCTCCACCTGTTGCCATGTGATCGGGCACAATGGGGCCTTCTGTTGCATAACGGTCGGTCTTGAGTGTCCACAGAGATTTGCGCGTGGTGGAGCCTGTGGCTGCAGTTGGAACAAAGGCATCCCGCACTAAAGCATTTTGCGTGCCATCAACATCAAGGTCTAGTCGGAAGTTGAAATAATGGTCGTGGTTGATGGCCACCGTATAAGGTGCGATCAAAGTGCCGTAGGTGGTGTCGGCGAGGGCCGTCGGGCTTTCCATATCTTTGGCAGCGGTAGATTTTATCGCGTCAAATCCGGTGGCGCCAACGCGAAGGGTGATATTGCCTTGTGGCGAGAAAACGTAATCCACTACATAATCATAATTGCCAAGTGTTGGAATATGGCGGACCACGAGCTCGGTTTGTGCCACACCTCTTACGGTTTTGCGGCCGCTGGAATAATGCCGCCAGGCAGGATCGCCATTGGCGCGTTCAAAGATGCAGAGAGCCTGCGGTCGCGTATAAGTGCCACCAATATCATTCGGGAACACCAAATCAGTGAACACGGCATTGGGTGGACAATCGACACCGGGCTTTAGGGATGAGATGAGGTAACCCAACCCAAACTCTCCAGCGTCCATGAAGGTGCGATAGCTCCACGTGGGGTCTGGGCTCATATAGGGCACAAACATTTCAGATATATTCATCTGGTAAGCCACATCGCGGATCTTCTTGCCATCATCAAACCGGATCAGAGACAGGATTAGACCAGCACGCTTATCGGCTCTGGCATGCATCGACCAGCGGTTCCATTTGATTTCGAGATTGCCTTCCAGCTCAATATTTGGGCCTTGGGGTGCGACCATGGCGATGGGTTTGGTTTCAGGACCGGGCTTCGCGAGAGTTTTGCCGTAGCCTTCCGGGACACCTGGCAGATCAACAACTTCCCGGTCAAGCACATCGAGTACTTCGCCTGATTCAGAATCGACCACACCCATTAGGCCTTCAATGGGGCGGGCCAGCGAAGGGTGCAGTTTATCAAGGCTGCTGAAGCAAGGCACTTTGAGAATGCGGCGCTTGTCATAACCCTCACCCGGAAAACTTCCGGCAGAGTTTGGCGTACAATGGATATTCTCGAGTTTAGTAATGCCGCGTTTTGCCATGGCGGCTTTGAAGCGCGGGTCCGCCATAAATTTATCGCGGGCGAAACTCCATTCGGCATCCATGATCATGGGCTGTGCGTCTGGCTTTGGGGTAAAGGATGTGACCTTGTTGTTGGTGAGATCGACAGTAGCTTCAAAAGTCTCGCCATTTTTGCGCAGCACCACGAAGGCGGCACGGGTGAAAGCGTCATCTGGTTTCCAGGCGCGGATGATTGTTTTGTTGGCCTCTAAAAGAGTGATGGCGGGATATCTGGTCTTCTCGTCCACATCGCCTGCGTCTTTCAGCAATTTGACAGTCTGGGTGATTTCATTGGGGGTGAGGGCATCCATTGGATGAAAGGGGCCTTCATCGTCTTCTGCAAGGGCTGCTCCCGCAATCATAGTCATTCCAGCGAAAACTGGAACCCAGATTCTTTTCATGCGCGCGAAAAACCTTAACATGAGTATCCTTGATCTTAGCTGGGCTCCAGTTTTCGCTGGAA
>JANYGE010000103.1 GCA_025362535.1 Hyphomicrobiales bacterium | reverse complement strand
TATCAAGCAATGCAGAAATGCGCTTTGCACCCAAAGCTGCAAAGACAGGTTTAAAGGGTGAGGCAAGCCTAGCCACAATTAAAGCCAAACGAAATAAGGGGGGGTGTGGCATTGCAAAAGCCAGGATATTACGCAAAAAACGCTCCGTATACGGACGTTTATAAGTTTGCTCGATATGAATCCGCGCATGGTCTATAAGATGCATGTAATTCACACCGGACGGACAAGTGGTCATGCAAGAGAGACAGGAGAGGCAGCGATCCACATGCTTTACTGTTTCGACGGTGGCAGCTTCACCTTTCTCCAACATCTCCTTGATCAAATAAATTCGCCCACGCGGACTATCAAGCTCATCACCCAACAACACATAGGTGGGGCAGGTGGCTGTGCAGAAGCCACAATGAACGCATTTGCGCAAGACACTGTTAGAGTCCGCGATGTGAGGGTTGGACAATTGCGCTGGAGTAAAATGAGTTTGCATCAAACACCCTTATACATGCGGCCGGGATTGAAGAGAGCGCGGGGATCAAATGAAGTTTTCACCCGCGCTGAAAGTGCGGCAAGTGCGGCTTCTTGCGGCTGAAATATATCAAGCGTTGAGCGCATCTGATCTGGTGCGCGCATCAATGTTGCATGGCCGGAGCCAATCGCTGCCCGAATACGGGTGGATTCTTCTGTTGCAACATCCAACCAAATCAAGCCCCCCGCCCAATCAAAATAATAGCGGAATTCAAACTGCGATTTCAATTTGGCAATGACTGCGGGTGCCATTGCAGGTGTCACCGAGATTTTCCACACCATGCGCTCAGGTCCATCGGCAAGTGGCATCACATCGCGGATATTTTTCCACTGTATTTGCGAATCTCTGTTTTTAAGAATGTCAATTTTTCCACCGAGCAAGCGAACCAGCGTATCGCGCCGATAAGTGACCGAAGGGGCGATGCCTTCCAATCTAAGAAAGGTTCCAAGATTTGGAATATGGGCAGCGCCTGAAACTTCGGCAGAAGACTGCATTGCCAGGCTCATTTCTGAAACGGCGGCGTGATCATCCAATCCCACGACCATCAGTGTTTCTTCGGTTTCTGGTCTTGGCAACACTTTGAAGATGACGGAGGTAAACGCAGTGAGCGTTCCATAAGACCCCGCCATCAGCTTCGGCACATCATAGCCCGTGACGTTTTTGACAACCCGCGCCCCCGCTTTAAAGATTTCACCACGCCCTGAGACGGCATTTAACCCCAAAACATGATCACGTGCGGCTCCCATTTTAATCCGGCGCGGGCCAGAAAGATTGCAGGCGAGCAGGCCACCCATGGTGCCACTGTGCTTTGATCCCAAAAGTCTGGAATAATCCGGTGGTTCGAAAGCCAGATATTGCCCCTGAGCCGAAATCAATTTCTCAATAGCAGAAAGCTTGGCACCCGCACCCACGTCTAAAATCAATTCCTCGGGTTCATAGGCATTGATCACTGAAAATTTTGCGAGGTCCAATATTTCTAAATCATGCAGAGGTCGACCAAGCCCGCGCTTTGTGCCAGTTCCGATAATTTCAAAGGGCTGGCTTGCTTCAGCAACCAACTGCGCCAATTCAATCTCTGTTGTTGGCTTATGGTTCATCAGAAACGCGGAATTTCTGGATGGGCCAATTTTCCACCCCGCACATGCATGCGGCCCATCTCCGCACATGAATGCAATGTTGGAAAAACTTTGCCGGGGTTCAAAAGCCCCTGCCCATCAAAGGCACATTTCAAACGCAACTGTTGGTCTAAATCAATTTGCGAAAACATTTCAGGCATCAAATCGCGCTTCTCAACTCCAACCCCATGTTCACCTGTGAGCACGCCGCCCACTTTCACGCAGAGCCGTAAAATATCGGCGCCAAATTTTTCTGCCCGGTCCAATTGTCCCTCTTCGTTTGCATCAAACAATATGAGCGGATGCAAATTGCCATCGCCCGCATGGAACACATTGGCTACGCGCAGATCATATTTCTGTGAAAGCCTAGCCATGCCCGCCAAAACCTCGGGTAATTTCTTGCGCGGGATCGTTCCATCCATGCACATATAATCAGGCGAAATGCGCCCTACCGCTGGAAAAGCAGCTTTGCGCCCGGCCCAAAATAAAATGCGTTCGGCTTCCGAATTGGAAACCCGCAAGGTCTTTGATTTATTTTTCTGCGCAATTGACGAGACGCGCTCGATCAAGGAATCGACCTCAATCTGCGGGCCATCAAGTTCAACAATGAGAAGCGCCTCAACATTCAAAGGATAATCTGCATGAACAAATTCTTCCACTGCATGAATGGCAGGCCTATCCATCATCTCCATGCCGCCTGGAATAATGCCTGCTGAAATTATATCAGCCACGCATTGCCCGGCATCTTCGCTGGAGGGAAACCCCACCAGCACAGCGCGCGCGGTTTCAGGTTTTTGCAAAATCCGCACCGTAACTTCGGTGACTACGCCAAGCAAACCCTCAGAGCCCGTCATCAAACCCAGCAGATCATAGCCTTCACTGTCGAGATGTTTTCCGCCAAGGCGAATAATTTCACCAGTGATCAACACCATCTCGATGCCCAGAACATTATTGGCGGTGAGGCCATATTTCAAACAATGCACGCCACCAGAATTTTCCGCTACATTACCACCAATGGTGCAGGCAATTTGTGAAGATGGGTCAGGCGCATAATAAAAGCCCTTCTGTTCAACAGCTTTGGTGATTCCCAAATTCGTCACACCCGGTTGCACCACAACGCAGCGATTTTCGAAATCAATATCGAGAATGCGATTGAACTTCGCCAACCCAAGCAAAATGCCATCTTCCAACGGCAGTGCGCCGCCTGAGAGAGAGGTGCCAGCGCCACGCGGCACAATTTTAATGCCATTCGCATTGGCATACTTTAAAATCTGTGAAACCTGCGCGGTGGTTTCCGGCAAGACCACGAGCATCGGCAATTGCTTATAGGCGGTTAAGCCATCCGATTCATAAACCCGCATTTGAGTGGCCGTATCAATCACACCTTCTCCCGCAACGATGCCGCGCAAAGCAGCAGCAATCTCGCTGCGTCTGGCAAGCACCGATTGATCGGGTTTTGGCATCATCAACATAGTATCATCTCAATGAAGGCGGCCGTGCATCAACCCATTGGCCGCCAGCCTTGTTTGAATCAACCGCGGCTTGAATGGCCGCAATCGAGCGCAGACCATCTATTGCTGTTGGATAATGATCAGCCAACGGATGAATGTGGCGGCCCTGGTGTTTTGCCACAATGGCCTCAGCAAGATCAACATAGATATTGGCAAATGCCAGCGGCATGCCTTCGGCATGACCAATAGCGATGCGCGAAGCACGGTCGGCTTCCGGAGAAAGATTGGGTCCGCCGCGTTCCAATGTTATGGTCGGTTGATTGAGGGGCGTGTAAAATAATTGATCCGGCCATTGCTGGGCCCAGCGAAGCCCGCCTTTCTCTCCGAACACCCGAATATTCAAACCATGCATGGAGCCCACGGCAATGGAACTGGTCCACAGCCGCAACGTGGCACCACCATCCATTTTGAAATTCACCATGGCATCATCTTCAAGCGTGCGGCTTTTCAAGCATGATTCAAAATGCGCTGATAATTCTTTGGCATCTTGGCCAGAGACAAAACTCGCCATATGTAACGCGTGAATACCGCAATCGGCAAATTGCGCTGAGACTCCGGCAAGGGCGGGGTCATAGCGCCAACGCACCCGCGGATTATCGGCATCGGCTTCATCAGCATGAAAGCCATGCGCGAATTCAGCCTTGATCAAACGGATTTTACCAAGGTCGCCGCGCGCCACCATCGCCCGCATGTGGCGCACCAAGGCATAACCTGTATAGCCATAGTTGACAGCGCAGATTGAGCCTGTGCGTTTTGCCGTGGCGACAATATCCTCGGCTTGCTCAACCGTCACAGTCATTGGCTTTTCGCAGAGCACATTAATGCCCGCTTCCAGAAACGCTTTGGTGATTTCATAATGCGTGGAATTTGGTGTGGCCACGGTGACCAGATCAACGCGGTCTTTGCGATCACGTTCTCCGGCCAACATCTCTTTCCAATCGCCATAAGCACGATCTTTTGCAATGCCCAAGCTCTGCGCAAAATTGCGGCCTTTCTCTGGGTTTGCATCAAGCGCACCTGCGGTCATGGTGTAAAGCCCATCCATCGCAGCGCTAATTCTGTGCGCGGGGCCAATCTGGCTGCCTTCGCCACCACCAATCATGCCCCAGTTTAATTTCGTCATCTTCAATTCCCGTTTCTAAATCGACTTCACATCCACCCAGCGCCGCAAATTATGCGAGGTGAATGCTGCTTCAATCACTTGATTGACCAACAATCCATCTTCAAATGTTGGCCACCGTGATTTTCTATCAAAAATAGCATTTAGAAAATCCTTCGCTTCGATAGTAATTTGATCTTGATAGCCTGTGCCGTGGCCAGGCCCCAAACAGAAGGGTTCATAATCCTTATGCAATGGCCCGGTTAAAATCTTTGTGAAACCCTGACGATCCGCTTTGGCATCACCCTTATAAAGCCACAGGGCATTTTGGTCTTCGCCATCAAAGCGCAATGCGCCCTTGGTGCCGAACACTTCATAAATGTAACCCATCTTGCGCCCTGTGGCCACGCGGCTGATGAACAGCGAACCCATAACGCCAGATTCAAAGCGACATAAAATTTGGGCTTGATCATCATTGGTCACAAGCTTCGGTCCATCCGGCGAGGGGCGGAACTTGTGAACTGTTTCAATATCGGCCATCACGCTATCAATCGGCCCCATTAAAGCAAATGCGGCATTGATGATGTGGGGCGAGAGATCACCCATATTGCCGGAGGCGCGTGATTCGCAGCGCCAATTAAAAGGCTCCTCAGGGTTTGCCAAAAAATCTTCAGTGTGCTCACCGCGAAACGATGTGATGCAACCAATCTCGCCGGAGTGAATTATGTCCCGCGCCATTTGCGAGGCGGGGGTGCGAATGTAATTAAACCCCGTCATGTGAACAGCCCCACTTTTTTCAGCGGCGGCCAGCATGATGCGGCTTTCAGCCAAGTCCATGCCGAGGGGCTTTTCGCAGAACACATGCTTGCCAAGTGCAAAAGCCGCCACAGCAATTTCGCGGTGTGTGTTTTGCGGGGACGCAATCACCACAGCTTCAACTTTCGGGTCATTCACCAGCACACGCCAATCAGCGGTGGAGCGCGCAAAGCCAAATTGATAGGCTTTTGCTGCCGCACCTTTTTCCGTGGTGGTGCATATCGTCTCCAAGCTTGGTCGAAGCGCTGTGTTAAAAACTGCCGCCACGGCATTTATAGCAACAGCATGAGCCTTGCCCATATAGCCACCACCGACAATTCCAATTCCGATTTTTGCCATAGACCAACGATCAATCCAATTGCACTTCGCCGCAACCGTAACTAAGTTCGGCAAATAAGAACAGTGGGAAACATGAACAAACAACACAAATTTCTGGTTTTAGGCCGCGCAGGGCTGGACCTCTATGCCGACCCGCCCGGAACCCGCACCGAAGATGCCCTGATGTTCTCAGCCGCATTGGGGGGGTCGGCTGCCAATATTGCAGCAGGCATCGTGCGCTTAGGTGGCCACGCAGATTTAATCACGGTTGTTTCTGACGATGCGGTGGGCCGCTACACCATCAATCAACTGCAGAAATATGGTGTGGGCACCCAGCATGTTCTGGCTTTGGCTGGCGAGGTGCGTAATTCTTTGGCGGTTGTTGAGACCAGAAGTGAAAATTGCCAATCCGTCATTTACCGCAATGGCGCAGCTGATTTTCAATTGACGGCTGCACACATTAAAAAAATTCCGTACACGGATTATAATACACTGATTGTAACGGGCACGGCTCTTGCGGTTGAACCTTCACGCGAGGCCACGTTCAAGGCTATCGAACTTGCGAGCAAAGCGGGATTGCAAATTATTCTTGATGTAGATTACCGCCCTTATTCTTGGATAAGTCCAGAAGATGCCCGCGAAACCTGTTTGCGTGCAGCCCAACACAGCACCATTGTGATTGGCAATGATGACGAGTTTGCTGTGATGGGCGGCGGCTTGGATTTGGCAAAATCTCTCGAAGCTGAAATTGTCATATACAAAATGGGAGAGAAAGGTTCCGTTACTTTTTCAAAGAACGAATTTTTTGAAACTGGAATTTTTAAGGTGCAAGCGTTGAAGCCTACGGGTGCAGGAGATTCATTCATGGCAGCTTTCGTTACAAGCCTGAGCGCTGGCATGGATTTAAAAACCTCAGTGCGCCGTGGCTCAGCAGCGGCAGCCATTGTGGTCACCCGCGTTGGCTGTGCGCCTGCCATGCCCACACAAGATGAACTTTCAAATTTTATGGTGACCCATGCACATTCCACCCTTTGATAATCATAACAAGCCGATCATCAATGTCGATGATCCACATGTGCCGCTGAATTATTTCAACATTGTAAAATTGAAGCGCGGCCAAAGCTTTGAATATCAGGTGCCGGGTTATGAAACCGGAATCGTTCCGGCAACGGGCACGCTTGATATTTTCATTGAAGGCGAGAATTTTAACGCCATCGGCAACCGCGGGGTTGATGTGTGGGACGGTGAGCCGGAAGGTGTTTATGCGCCGACTGCTGCGAAGGTGCAGATAACCTGCACTTCGGAGAGTGCCGAGATTTTTGTGGCCGGTGCAAAATTTGCGCGAACACTTTTGCCCTTCGCCGTGCGGGTAGCCGACATTGATAAGATTCAATATGGTTCCGATGAAACTAAAACCCATCGCAAGATAAAACATATTATCGGCACGAAATATAAGGATCGGGTTGGCCGCTTGTTGGTGTCTGAACTCTTCACGGTGGGTGCTGGTGGTTGGTCAGGCTTTCCGCCGCACAAACACGACACTGATCGTTTGCCGCTCGAAACCCGCCATGACGAAACCTATAATTTTCGCTTCCGCCCCAATCACGGATTCGGAATGCAGCTGGTGCAGCGCGAAGATGGCAAGGTGGGCGAAGCCTTTCATCTGGTTAATGGCTCAACCATCACGCTTGATCAAGGTTATCACCCCTGTGTGGCGGCACCTGGCTATGAAATGTATTATTTCACAATTTTGGGCGGGCTCAGCCAAAGGCCCCTCGTGCAATATTTCCAGCCTAGCCATGCCTATCAGGTGGAAACCATTCCAGGTATCAAGGATATGATTGCCAAATTTAAATGACTGTGGCCAACCTCAAAGATGTGTTGAAAGCGGATCGTGCCATCGCAGGCCTCGTTGTGCTCGGCTGGGAAGACGCGCGGGCCTTTGTCGAGGCCGCCGATGAAACCGGCATTCCGATTATTCTGCAGGCCGGCCCAGGGGCTCGCAAATATATGCCAGTACCAATCTTGGGGAAAATGTTTCGCTATTTGGCTGAGCAGGCGCGCGTGCCCATCGTCTGCCACATCGATCATGCCTATAGTTTACAAGAATGCGCTGAGGGCATCGATAATGGATTCACATCTGTCATGATTGATGGTTCGAGACTATCGATTGATCAAAATATTGAACTCACGAGATCGGTAGTTGAGCTTGCTGGAAAAGCAGGTGTTTCAGTTGAAGGCGAAGTTGGGCAGGTGGGTTATGTGACGGGCGCGGCTTCCGCGCTGACTTCGCCGGAGGAGGCCGCGAAATTTGATCGCGAGGCTGGTGTCGATGCTTTGGCCATCTCAATTGGCAATGTGCATTTAAACACCGAGAAGACCAACGGCATTGATTGGACAGCGCTGCGGGCGATTGAAGCCGTAACACGCTTGCCCTTGGTTCTGCATGGCGGCAGTGGCATTCCGCTGGCCGAGCGGGCAAAACTCGCTCATGACAGCCGTGTTGCAAAATTTAATTTTGGCACGGAATTGCGCATGACTTTTGGCAAAGCATTGCGAAAATCATTGAAAGATCAGCCCGATAGCTTTGACCGCATAGCACTTCTCAGCCCGACAATTGCTGCTTTGCGCGACGAAACCGTAGCTATGATTAAAAATATATATTGACAATATAATCCTATTGTGAGAATAAGCGCAAGTTGCCTTGGTGACCTGCTGTTTGATATTGTTAATAGACTTTCTCTCCGGCCACATAAGTGGCGGCAATGCTGCGGTCATCGCCGAGCAGGGCGAGGGCGAAGAGAACATCTTCGATAGAATTTGACAGCTTATGCCGGGCGGCGAGCACGGGGGTGGCGGTTGGATTGAGGACGATGATGTCGGCGAATTTGCCGAGCGCTATGCTTCCGGTTTCCTGGTCGATGCGAAGGGCGCGCGCGTTGCCCAGGGTGGACATGAAGAACAGTTCAGCGGCTTTCAGTTTGCGTCCGGTGAGCATTTGAACTTTGTAGGCCTCACCCATGGTTTGCAGCATGGAATAACTGGTGCCGCCGCCAATATCAGTGGCGAGGGCGAGCTTGGTGCGTCCTTGGAAGGGCATGAGGCCGGAACCTAAGAAGGTGTTTGAGGTGGGGCAATGCATGACGATGCTGCCCGCCTCATTCAAGGCGCTAAGCTCACGCGGCGATAAATGAATGCCATGGGCAAACAGGCTGTGATCGGTGACGAGACCAAAGCGTTCGTAGACTGCGGTATAATCCTGATCATTGGGGAAGAGCTGTTTGACGAAGGCAATTTCGCCAGCGCTTTCGGAAAGGTGGGTTTGCATCAAAGCACCTTTGCACTGGCGCAACAGCTCGCCAGCAGATTGTAACTGTGCATCAGTTGAGGTGACAGCAAAACGCGGGGTTACGGCATGGCGCAAACGGCCCTTGCCATGAAAGGCCTTGTGTAAAGCCAGCGTATCCAAAGCGCCAGATTCCACCGTGTCATGAACGGCGGGAATGGCGTTGCGGTCCATCAAGGTTTTTCCGGTGATCAAAGCCATGTTGCGTTTGGCCGCTGCTTCGAACAGGGCTTCTGCGCAAGCCTTATGCGATGAACAAAAGGCGAGCGCAGAGGTGGTGCCATAGCGATAGAGCGTGTTCAGAAAAGTTGTGGCGGCGGCGGCGGCATAAGTGGGGTCGGCGTAAAGCGCTTCTTCAGGAAAGGTGTAGCGTGTGAGCCAATCGAGAAGATCAACAGCGGCAGCGGCCAGAATGCGATTTTGTGGGAAATGAATATGCGCATCAATAAAGCCCGCCATCAAAATCTGCTCGCCATAATCCTCGCGCGGCGTGAGATCAAAGGCGCGTGGCAAAAGTGAGAGCGGCCCGCGAAACAAAATCCGGCCATCATCACCAATGGCAATGGCGCCGCGCGTGTCATGGCTGAGGTCTTGGGCGGTTTCACCGAAGGCAACGATTTGGCCAATGAGCAGTTTGGTCATTCCGTCACCTTTGCTTCAATTCGAAAGCCGATGATTTTGCAGACTTGCTGGAGTGCCACTTTGAATTCATCTTCACGCGCGTGGTGAATGCGTTGTTCAAAGCTTGCGAGAATCTGGTGTTTGGTGGCCCCCTTTACGGCAAAAATAAAAGGGAAACCATTTTGCTCCTTGTACTGATTATTCAGTGCGGTGAATGTGGCAAATTCTTCCGCGCTCAATGTATCAAGGCCAGCGCCTTGCTGTTCACGGGTTGAATCTGTTGTGAGCTTGGCGCGGGTTGCGAGATCAGGATGGGCACGCAGAAGTGCAAGCTGTTGGGTTTGAGAGGCGGCCATAACGGCTTGAGTGAAACGGGAAATGATGTCACCTAGGCTTGAGAAAGGGACCTCATCCGCCCTTTGGGCACCTTCCCCAGAGGGGAAGGGTAGAGGTTGCGCATCGCCCTCGATAAACTGCCCTTCTCCTTTGGAGAAGGTGCCCCGAAGGGGCGGATGAGGTCCCTTGGCCACAGCCTCTGCCACCCATGGCGAATGTTCGGCGATTTCGCCAAATTCTGTGACGAACGCGTCGGGCGTCATGCGGTTGATCTCGGCAAGTGCGATCATTGCGCTGCCAGCCATGCGCCAAGTTTTTGGCGTTCTTCAACCGTCATGTGGGTTTTATTGCCCAGTGGCATGGACCTGTTGCGCACGGCTTGCGCTTCGATCTGCCTGGCATAATGCTTCAAATCATCGGTGCTGGCGAACATAATGCCTTTGGGTGCTTGTTTAATATTCGCATCTGTCGGGTTAGCCGAATGGCAAGACTGGCAATGGGTTTGAACCAATGCCATTACTTCGGCATCGCTGGTTTTGAGGCCCGCCGGAATCAGCGATTTACTGGGTTCGGTGAGCATGACGGCTGCCACCAGACATAAGGCTATCACCGGAATGGTCCAGGCGATTTCGGCTATGTCATCATGCACTTCAGTGCGCAGCAGAAAATGCCGCGCAACACCGCCGCCCAACACTACAAGACCAACCAAGGCCCAAGCCTGCGGATAGCCGGTGATGATGGCATAGTGATTGCTGGTCATCATGAACAACACCGGCAAGGTGAGATAGGTGTTATGCAGGGAGCGCTGTTTGCCGATCGCACCATATTTGGGATCAGGCTTTTCGCCTTTGAGAAGGGCTGCAGTGATTTTGCGTTGATTGGGAATGATCACCGCAAACACATTGGCCGCCATTATGGTGCCGATAAATGCGCCAATATGAATGAAGGTGCCGCGCCCTGAAAATACCCGGCCATAATTAAAGGCGGCAATCACGATCAAGGCGTAAACGCAGAGCGCTAACCATCCGGTGTGCTGGCCAATGGGTGAGCGGCAGATGCCATCATAAATCAACCAGCCCGCAAACAGCGACACCACAGAAATCGCAATGGCCTGCCAGGGCAGAAGCGGCAACACGGTGGGATCAATCAGAAATAAATCAGCTTGCACATAATATTGCAGGATCAAAAGCCCAAAGCCAGTGATCCAGGCAAGATAGGCCTCCCACTTAAACCAGATCAAATCCGGTGGCAGGTTGGGGGGAGCGGAGAGAAATTTTTTGACGTGATAAAAGCCCCCGCCGTGGACTTCCCATGCCTCTTGGTTTTTCAGCGAAAGGTCAAGCGCCACAAAATAAAATGATGTGCCAATCCACGCGATGCCAGCCACCAGATGGCCCCAGCGCACGAGAATATTCAGCCATTCGAGAAGAAAGGGGTCCATGGTGTGGTACTCGTGGTGAAGGGCCCTCATCCGGCCGTTGGCCACCTTCTCCCACGCGAAGGCGCGCGGGAGAAGGCGAGAATTCCGGCCTTCTCCCGTTTGTACTTACAAATGGGAGAAGGTGCCCGAAGGGCGGATGAGGGCTCTTGGTTCTTACTGGGGCAGTTTGTCGTCGATGCCTTTGACGTACCAGTTCATGCCGAGGATCATGCCGTCATCAACCTTGTCGACCACAGTGCCATCTTGCTTGGTGACTTTGCCACCAAAGGGATCAAGCGCGCCGGAGGTGATATCAGCAATGGTTTTTTCGGCCATGGCTTTCACATCATCCGGAACATTGGTGATGGGCGCCATTTTCACGGTGCCTTCAGCCATGCCATCCCATGATTGTTGCGATTTCCAAGTGCCATCCATGGCGGCCTTGACGCGGCGCACATAATAGGGGCCCCAATTATCCATGGTCGCGGTCATTTGAGCGTGTGGACCAAACTTAATCTGGTCGGAAGCTTGACCAAAGCCCAGTTTCTTTTGCTCTTCAGCAACCGTGATCGGAGCTGCTGAGTCAGTGTGTTGCACGATAATATCAGCACCTTGGCTGAACAGCACTTTTGCTGCATCGCCTTCTTTGCCAGGATCAAACCAGGTGTTGGCCCAAACGATCTTCACTTTGAAATCGGGGTTCACGGATTGTGCGCCGAGCATGAAGGCATTGATGCCTGCAACCACTTCAGGAATGGGGAAGGAGCCAATATAGCCTGCAACGCCAGTCTTTGACATTTTGGCAGCAATTTGCCCTTGCACATAACGGCCCTGATGGAACTTGGCGTTATAAGTTGTCACGTTGTCAGCGGTTTTATACCCGGTGGCATGTTCAAACTTCACATCAGGATATTTGGCGGCCACTTCTAAAGTTGGCTCCATATAACCAAATGAGGTTGTGAAAATGATTTTGCAGCCATCACGGGCCAAACGCTCAATGGCTGTGGCACTGTCGGCTTCGGCTACGTTTTCAACGAAAACCGTTTCAACCTTGTCACCTAATTCGGCTTGAACTTGCTTCACACCTTCATTGTGCTGATAGGTCCAGCCGAAATCGCCGATGGCACCGAGGTAAATCCAGCAGGCCTTGAACTTGTCTGCGGCATTGGCTGAGGCAGATGCCGCACCCAAAGCCATGGCAACAACTGCTGCCGATAACATTAATTTTTTCATTTTGTATTCTCCGTGTTGAAGTCCCGTTATTCCCATTACTATTCTTATATCTTATTGAGAAAATCCTTATCGCAAAAGTCTTCAACTTTTGCGGGATGTTCTTTTAGCGATCAGGCACGAATGACTGACCTAAGCAGGTTGGCGTGTTCGCCCGCATGAGCTGCCGATTGCCAGAGATAACCACAAGTGCAGCCACTGTGACAAGATAAGGCAGTGAAGATAACCACTGTGATGGAATGCCCCAGGCAAAGGTTTGCACCGTATAGGCCAAAATGGAAATAGCCCCGAATAAATAAGCCCCAATAATCACCCGGCCCGGAAGCCAGGTGGCAAACACCACCAAGGCCAGTGCGATCCAGCCCCGCCCTGCCGTCATGTTTTCCACCCATTGCGGCGTATAGGCAAGCGACAGATAGCCGCCTGCCAGCCCCGCACAGGCCCCGCCAAAGGCCACACAAAGATAGCGCACCGCAATCACTTTAAAGCCCATGGCATGGGCCGAATGGTGATTATCCCCAACAGCCCGAATGACGAGGCCGAGGCGGGTTTTAAATAGAACCCAACTGGTGAGGCCCGCCAGTGCAAAAGAAGCCACGATGAGAATATCAATGCCATGAAAATTCGGAATGCGCGCGATGGGCTGGCCCACCAGACTTTCACCAATCAAGGCGGAAAGGCCAAGCCCAAGCAGAGTGATGGCAAGGCCGGTGGCCACCTGATTGCTCAGCAAAGTGAGGGTCAATAGCCCGAACAAAAGGGACATCAGCATGCCCGCGATAATACTGGCCACCACCCCCAGATAAGGATTGCCCGTGGCAAAGGCCACGCCGAAGCCTGCCACAGCCCCCATCACCATCATGCCTTCAACCCCCAGATTGAGAACCCCCGAACGCTCCACCACCAGCTCACCTAAGGCGGCGATCAGCAATGGGGTTGAGGCGGTGACGATGGTGGCGAAAATGGCGAGAAATTGCTCCATTATTTTTTGCTCTCAAAACGAATACGGTAGAGGATCAGCGTGTCGCAAGCCAAAATGAAAAACAGCAATATGCCCTGAAACACTTTGGCAATTTTATCGGGAATGCCCAATGAAACCTGCGCCGCCTCGCCACCAATAAAAGTGAGCGCCAAAAGCAGGGCTGCCAATATAACCCCAACGGGATTAAGCCTGCCCAAAAATGCAACGATAATGGCAACGAAACCATAATTGGGCTCATAAGGCGTTTGCAATTGCTTGCTCACCCCCATCACATCGCAGGCCCCAGCAAGGCCAGCCAGCGCACCCGATACGGCAAAGCAGAAGTAAACCGCTTTATCAGCGGAGAATCCGGCAAAGCGCCCAGCGCGCGGGGCTGCGCCTAAGGTGCGCAGTTCAAAGCCTTTCAACATGCGCGCCATCATGAAGGCAAGGCCAAGCGCAGCAATCAACGCAATCAATGCGCCCAAATGAATATCGCCCCAGGTGGGCAGGCGCTGCCAGCCCACAAAGCGCACGGTCTTGGGGAAATTCATGCCGAGTGGATCGCGCATGACACCACGCACCAGCCAATCAAATAAAAGCCGCGCCACATAGACCAGCATCAGCGAGGTGAGAATTTCATTGGCCTTATACCGCACCCGCAAGGCCGCTGGAATAAGCGCCCATAAGGCCCCGCCAATGGCACCTAAAATCAACATGACAAGCATGACATCTGGCGTCTGCCAGCCGGAGAACAACACGGGCACGGCACCTGCCGCCAAGGCGCCAATAACAAATTGCCCTTCGGCTCCAATGTTCCAGATATTAGCAGTGTAACACAGCGCCAAACCAGCGCCGATCAGCACCAGAGGGGTGGCTTTCACAATCAGCTTTTCACGGGCCCATTCATCGGTGAGGGGCTCAATGAAAAACACATAGAGGCCATGCAGAGGTTCAACCCCGCGCAACGCAAAAACAATGCCGCCAAAGATCAGCGTGAGAGCAATCGCAATGAGAGGCGAGGCCAGCGCCATTTTCCACGAGCGTTCAGCCCGCTTCTCAAGAATGAGCCGCATGAGACACCTCACCTGAGCCAGCCATAAGCAGGCCGATTTTTTCCAAGGATAATTCTTGTGCTGTCACCGCGGGTGAAAGCTGGCCGCGCGAAATAACGGCAATACGATCAGCGATTTCAAAAATCTCATCCAGATCCTGACTGATCACCAAGACAGCAGCCCCCGAACGGGCAAGATCAACCAAGGCTTGGCGGATAGTGGCGGCAGCTCCCGCATCAACGCCCCAGGTCGGCTGGTTCACCACCAGGATTTTTGGATTGCGCTCAAGCTCACGCCCCACCACAAATTTCTGCAGATTGCCACCTGATAAAGCCCGCGCTTCCGGATCAGCCTTGCCCTTGCGCACATCAAAAGTCTTGATCACTTTGGCCGCCAATTGCACGGCCGATGAGCGGTTGACAATGCCTTTGCTGGCCACATCGGCATGGCGGGTGAGCACCACATTTTCCGACAAAACAAAACTGGGCACAGCGCCATGGCCCAGACGTTCCTCTGGCACAAAGGCCGCCCCACGCTTGCGCCGCTGGGTTACAGATTCTGAACCACAAGCTGCGCCATCAATCACGATGGAATCCTGCTTGGAAAGATACTCGCCTGAAATGGCATCAAAAAATTCCGATTGACCATTGCCTGCAACGCCTGCAATGGCCACCAGCTCACCACCTTGCACATCAAGATTGATATTCTTGAGCGACACCGAAAAGGCACCATCGCCTGCGAGATTTAATCCGTGCACGGATAATCTGACGGGGCCAGCTCTATTATTTTTCTCTGCATGAATGGCGGCTACATCACTGCCCACCATCATGCGCGCCATACTGGCTGGGGTTTCCTTGCGCGGATCACAGGTGGCCACCACTTTGCCATGGCGCAGCACAGTCGCTGCCGAGCAAAGTTTGCGCACCTCTTCAAGCCGGTGCGAAATATAAAGGATCGCCACACCTTCGG
>JANYGE010000040.1 GCA_025362535.1 Hyphomicrobiales bacterium | reverse complement strand
TTTATCAATATCAAATTAAAAGACGCGTTCTGGCCCCGCGTGCTCACATCTGCTTTGGCCGCTGCTGAGAGTTTTGGCGCTTCGAAAATCGGGGCAGGGCAGTCAGTAAACGTTGAATATGTCTCAGCAAACCCCACAGGCCCCTTGCATGTGGGCCATTGCCGTGGCGCTATATTTGGCGACGCTTTAGCAAGGCTGCTCACGCTTGCTGGATATTCGGTTGTCAAAGAATATTACATCAATGATGCCGGCGCACAGGTCGATGTCTTGGCGCAATCTGCATTCCTGCGTTACCGCGAAGCTTTGGGTGAAGATATTGGTGAGATTCCTGCGGGTCTCTATCCTGGTGATTATCTGAAACCCGTGGGCCAAAAGCTGAAAGAAGAATTTGGCAACACACTCATTGGCATGGAAGGCTATGAGGTTATTGTCCGTGAACGGACGATTGCCCTGATGATGGATCTGATCCGTGATGATCTGGCCAGCCTCAACATTAAACAAGAGGTGTTCTTTTCAGAAAAATCACTTCACACCAGTGGAGCTGTGGCGCGGGCAATTGATAGTTTGCGCGCTGCTGGGCATGTCTATCAAGGCAGTCTGCCGCCACCCAAAGGCGAAGTGCCTGAAGATTGGGAAGACCGCGAACAAACTCTGTTCCGTGCAACAGATTTTGGCGATGATATTGATCGCCCGCTGCTAAAGTCGGATGGTTCCTTCACCTATTTCGCCTCTGATGTAGCGTATAGCGCCGATAAAATTTCGCGTGGCTTCAAACAACTTATTTATGTTTTGGGTGCCGATCATGGTGGCTATGTAAAACGCTTGCAGGCGGTTGCTTCAGCTCTTGCTGGTCCGGGTAAAGTCGAAGTTGATGTGAAGCTTTGTCAATTGGTGAAGCTGTTCCGCAATGGAGAGCCTGTGCGCATGTCGAAGCGTTCTGGTGATTTCGTCACCTTACGCGACGTGGTGGATGAGGTTGGCTCAGACGTTGTTCGCTTCATGATGCTCTTTCGCAAGAACGAAGCTCCGCTGGATTTTGACTTCGCCAAGGTCACCGAGCAGTCCAAAGATAATCCGGTTTTCTACGTGCAATATGCCCATGCCCGGATTTGTTCGGTGCTACGCAATGCCACGGAAGCAGGCATCGACACGGTGCAAACGGCAGGAATTGATTTCAATTTATTGACGGCTGATGTGGAAAAAACGGTAATTCGTAAAATTTCTGAGTTCCCAAGGCAGGTAGAAGCCGCTGCTTTGGCTCATGAGCCCCATAGAATTGCCTTTTATCTCTATGACTTAGCAAGCGAATTTCATTCTTTGTGGAATACGGGCAAAGAGTCGCCGCAATTAAGGTTTATTTTAATGGATCAGGCTAACCTTACATTAACGCGGCTCGCTTTCCTGAGAGTGATTCGCTATAGTTTAGGGAATGGTCTTAGAATTCTCGGCGTCAGGCCCGTCGAGGAAATGTAAGAACGGACGAAGTGACAATGGACCAAAACTCAACCAACGGAACGGACAAACGCAATTGGCGTGAACGTCTTGGTATTGGGTCGAAAGAAATGCCTCGCATTTCTGAAGAATTCAAACCTGCGCCTGCGGCTCCAAAAGCAGCGGTAACGGTGAAGCCTGCGCCAATGGCCCCGCGCGCTGCGCCTAAACCAGTCGCTGCGGCCCAAAGCCCAAAGCCACTTTCGCAAAGTGTTGCACCAATTGATCCAGATGCTTTGGCTTCTAAGTTGAAATTGCAGCGCGATGCCGCAGAGAAACTTGCCGAGCAACGTGTGCAAGCTGCGCGTCAACGCGCTGAAGCGGCCATTATCACGCCGACACAATCGGCAAATCCTGCGCCCGCGAATGGCACTGGCAAACCAAAATTTAGTTTTGCTGAAGAAGCTGCGCGTCCACCTGCACCGCCAGTTCAGCAGCAACGTCCACAAGCTGCTCCTACTCAGCAGCCCCAACAGCAGCGCGCACCGGTTTTGCCTCCGGCACGGCCACAGTTGGGTGCGGGCCTGCCACCACGCGCACCGGCTCCACAATATCAAGCGCGGCAACCCATGGCGCCGCCGCCAGTGGCCTATCCACCCACGTATAGTCCCAACCAAGGGTATCGCCCCATTGATCCGGCAACCGGTTATCCTCCGGCCCCCCAATACGGGGCAGGCCAAGGCTATGCGCCGCAACCGCGTCAAACTTATGCGCCACAGCCACGTCTTCAGGTTCCGGCACGTGGTGGGCAGGGGCAAGATTATGGCTATGGCTATGAAGGTCAACGCGGTGCGCCGCGTTTGGGTGCGCCCAACACAGGCCGTGGTCCAGCTTTACAGAACTACCAAGATTCTGATCAGGACGATATTTTTGAGCAGGGCCCAGCGCGCGGTGAACGCCGCGCCACTGCAGGCGATTATCAACAAGCCTACCGCGAAGTAGAATCTGGATACGAAGACGAGGTTCCACGCTCGCGCGGTCCTGGTATATTGCTGGCGTTGCTGGCTCTGGCTTTGGTTGTCGGTTTTGGTTCAGTCTGGGCCTATAATAATTACTTCAAACCACAGACGACGATTTCTAGTGGCGACAAGGTTCCCGTGGTCAAGGCACCGGATTCACCAGCCAAGGTTTCTGGTGATGGCGCAACGGAAGATCCTTCCGCCAATACCAACCAAACTGCAGCACCAAGCAAGAAACAAATCTATGACCGGATCGTCGGTGATCGTGAAGTGCTGGGTGGTCAAATTGTGCCAACCGAAGAGGCTCCAGTGCAGCCAGCAAATAACGGTCAGTCGGTTCCTGAACCTAATACGGATACGCCGCTTCAGCCATCGGGCACGGGCGATGACGGAACGCCTTTACCACTGCCACCTCCTCCGGGAGATAGTGGCGGCCAGCAGGGTTCACTCGAACCTTCGGGCAAGACGGATCAACAAGCTGCAAATATCACTCCTGCCGCCGGCGCAAGCCAGGCGGCAGATTCGCCTTTAGGAGGTGCCGCATTGCCACCTCCAGAAGCGCCAGTGCCGGGAGAGCAAGTTGCCGTTGCAACACCTGAAACCGCACCTTCAAGCGAAACAGTCACGGATTCAGCACCTGTTGCTAAACCAGTCATCACGGCCAAGAAAATCGAACCAGCCAAGCCAATTGAACCGAAAGCTGAAGAGAAAAAACTGGCCGATGCCAAGCCCGCAAAATCTCTCGGGAGCAAACCACTTGTCTTGGTCGCTCCGTCAAAACAACCCATCGCCAACAAGACGTTTGATGTTGCCGATGCAACACCCATCGTGGGTGAAAGTCTTTATGGCGATACAGCCGCAGCAAACACTTTTCAGCCTCCACAGGTGGTGGCTACTCCGGTCAAAAAGAAGAAATCTCTGATCGATTTGTTCAAAGGGGAAACCAAAGCCGCAGACAATCAAACCGCTTTAAGCAATACGGCCGATCAAGGCCAGCCTGAGCTTTTGCCCCCCGCACAACAGTTGGCTGTGGTAGAGCCTGCCCCAGTAATAGCGTCCACTGCATTTGTTGCCCAATTGGCGTCTTTCAAATCCAAAGAGGAAGCGACACAAGAGTATCGTAATCTCAGCGCCAAACACGGCCCGATTATCTCACGCTATGCCCCGATCATTACCCAAGCCCAAGTTGCAGGCTCTACGCGATACCGGTTGAGTATCGGCCCTATGGCCAGTCAAAACGTCGCATCAAGTGTTTGTCAGTCGCTTTTTGCTGCGGGTGAACGTGATTGTCTTGTACATCGTCAGTAACATTTTCGTGACAATGCGTGATTAATTGAGTGGGGTTTAATGTCTATTCGTGCCTTTATTAGTGGCTGTGCATCGCTTTCGCTAAGTTCAGCGGAAACTGAGTTTTTTTCTAAAGTAAACCCCTGGGGTCTGATCCTCTTTAAGCGAAACTGCGACTCGCCCGATCAAATCAAAAACCTAACATCCCAGTTTCGCGCCTCTGTTAAGCGCAAAGATGCCCCGGTGTTTATCGACCAAGAAGGGGGGCGCGTTCAGCGTTTAAACCAGCCCCATTGGCGCAAATATCCGTCTGCTGATGTCTTTGGAAAACTCTATAGCCGCAGCCCTATTCTTGCTTTGCGTTCCGCCCGCAATGCAGGCCGCTTGATGGCCGAGGAACTCGAGGAACTGGGCATCACCTCCAGCTGTTTGCCTGTGCTGGATGTGCCTCAGCCAGGCAGCCATGATGTAATCGGTAACCGGGCCTATGGGTTGCGCCCTGAAGTGGTAGTCGCTCTGGCCCATGCCCATATGGCAGGCTTGATGGAAGGAGGCGTACTGCCTGTGATGAAGCATATCCCCGGGCATGGCCGCTCGACAGTTGATAGCCATCACAACTTGCCAATCGTCAAAGCAAACCGCGCCGAGCTCGAAGGGTTTGACTTTTTACCGTTCACGGCATTGGCTGATTGCCCCATGGCAATGACGGCTCATGTGGTTTACACCGCCTTGGATGCGGATAATCCGGCAACTTTGTCACGTAAAATTATCCGCGAAGTAATCCGTAAAACCATTGGTTTTACCGGGTTGCTGATAACCGATGATTTGTCGATGAAAGCCTTGGGTGGAAGCTTCGCCGAAAAATGCGAACGCGCTTTGAATGCGGGCTGTGATATGCTGCTGCATTGCGGCGGTGATATGGGTGAAATGGAACAGGTTGCCGCTGCTGCCGGGCCTTTGGGCGGCAAAGCCATGCGCCGTGCAAAACAAGCGTTGAAAGCCCGCCGGAAACCCTTGCCATATGACAAGAAGGCTGCTCTGAAAGACCTTGAGGCCAGCCTTTCAGCTTGAAGCTGGGGATAAGTTACCGCCTCAAGACGCGAATCACGTGAGCAAATTGCATGATGTGACGTGGGTGGAGTTAGGTACGTGTCAGAGACTGAAGCGACTATAGGAGAACAGGCTTGGCCCGATGGTAACGAGCCAGTGCGGCTGGCTGTGCCCGCTGCCAATGAGGATGAACTCATCGTTGATGTGGGCGGCTTTGAGGGGCCACTTGATCTGCTGCTTGAACTTGCGCGCCAACATAAAGTTGATCTTGCCCAAATTTCAATTCTCGCATTGGCCAATCAATATTTAGCCTTTATCGAAAAAGCACAAAAAATGCGGCTTGATGTGGCGGGGGATTATTTGGTCATGGCCGCGTGGTTGGCCTATCTCAAATCACGACTTCTCATTCCAGCACCTCCATCAACCGATGAAGCTGCACCACAAGATATGGCAGCGCGCTTGGCGTTCCGTCTGCAGCGCTTGCAGGCGATGCGTGATGCCGCCGCCAAAATTATGGAACGCGCGCAAGTGGGCCGCGATGTCTTTGGGCGTGGCGCGCCGCAAGCACTTGTAGTGGACGTGCAGCGTGAATATGCCGACAATCTCATTGACCTTCTAAAAGCCTATGCTGATCGGCGCCAACGCAAAGTGGTGCGCCAGACTTATACCGTGAAGCGCCAGCCTACGTGGTCGATTAAGGAGGCCCGTGAAGCGCTGGAACGCTTGGTTGGCACTATGGATGAATGGGGCACATTCGATATGTGGTTAGAGCGTTATCTCGCCACCAAAGAAACCCGACGCTCGGTTCGTGCTTCCAGCTTCACGGCCAGCCTTGAACTTGCCCGCGATGGCCGCATTGAAATGCGCCAGGACGTGGCATTCAACCCCATTTATATGCGCCGTAAAAACAGCGCAGCTGCGTTATAGGATGAACCCAAGTGCACCCACAGGCCATGCCCATCGAAAATCAGGAAATTGCAATGGAAGAAACTGACGAGTCAGTTGAAACCGTAGTGACCATGCACCCGCATGCCGAGCGCAGCCAACATCTGCGCATCGTCGAAGCCATATTATTTGCATCAGCTGAACCCGTATCAATTGCAAAGCTGCAAGAGTTTTTGCCAGCAGAAACCAATATCGAAGGCCTGCTCTTTGATCTTCAGGATAATTATAGCAACCGTGGCGTTAACCTGCTGCAAGTGGCTGGCAAATGGGCTTTCCGCACCGCTGAAGATATGAGTGCCGTTCTGCGCAAGGAAACGACCGAGCAAAAGAAACTGACCAAAGCAGCCCTCGAAACCTTGGCCATCGTCGCCTATCATCAACCCGTTACACGGGCCGAAATTGAAGATATTCGCGGCGTGGCTATTTCCAAAGGTACTTTGGATAATCTGCTTGAAATTGGTTGGGTGCGCATGCGTGGCCGTCGTAAGACGCCGGGCCGGCCCGTCACTTATGGCACAACCGAAATGTTCCTCAGCCAGTTCGGCCTCAATGAACTCACGGATTTGCCGGGCTTGCATGAGCTGAAAGCGGCAGGCCTGCTGGATGGTAATATCCCGCCCGGCTTTGATGTGCCTGTGCCGCGTGTTTCAGATGAATTGACCGCTGATGAAGACCCCTTGGACGGGACTGAACAATTGCCACTTGAAATGCATTTGCCAGATGATCAGGCCCCATCTTCTGACGAGCCAAGTGCTTAAGCGTTTACCTTAATTGTTCATGCTTAATAGAAATGGTCCAGCGTTTACCATAGGTTACGCTGGCAATTATGCTGAATCTATTGCATAGACTTTTACATGAATTTGGTTGCGCCCGCAAAACTCCTCTCCAAGGTGGCGGGCAATACTCCCGAGGAACGGTGTGATTGCCAGCACCAGTCACCCGTTCCTCCAGCACTTAAGCGTTTTGACTTTCCCCGGAAAAGTCAAAATCGCCATTTTATCTTGTCGATCAACTTTTCTGACTTTTGACGAAATCGTCAAAAGTCAGGTTGATCTAGTCAGAAAGCCTCGAGATCAGGCCCGCCGCATCACCTGATTTCAAGGCTCGCCGGTCTGGGCCGTGAATCGAGTGGCCTCCTCGTTCCGAATAACCCGGACCGGCACCTTTTCCAAATTACCAATAAAAAAGCGCCGGAAAACCAGCGCTTTTAAAACCATCAAAAACCGACCAATTACTTGATCTTGGTTTCCTTGAATTCCACGTGCTTGCGCGCCACTGGATCATATTTCATGAACGAGAATTTCTCGGTCTTGGTGCGCGAATTCTTCTTGGTCACATAGAAAAAACCTGTTTCAGCGGTCGATGCTAACTTAATCTTGATAACGTTGCCTTTGGCCATAATAGTCTCTTCCAATAATCAATGAATGTCTTTGAACGGGGATAGACCCGATTGGGCGCAGAAAGTCAAGGT
>JANYGE010000033.1 GCA_025362535.1 Hyphomicrobiales bacterium | reverse complement strand
GCCAAGGCCCGCGCAATGGAAACCCGCTGCTGCATGCCACCCGAAAGCTGCCACGGAAATTTTTTCTCAAAGCCCGAAAGATTGACCAGATCGAGATTGCGCTGCACCCGCCCTGAAACATCATCAAGCCCCATAATCTCGAGAGGCAAAGCCACATTGCGCTCAACGGTGCGCCATGGATAAAGCGCTGGCGCTTGGAACACATAACCATAGCTGCGCGCCAAACGCGCCTGCTCTGGCGTCATACCATTCACAGTGAGGGTGCCTTCAGTGGCCTGCTCCAAATTTGCAATCACCCGCAGCAAAGTGGTTTTGCCACAGCCCGAAGGCCCGATGAACGAGATAAATTCACCTTCTTCAACAGTGAGATTGACCTTGGACAAAGCAAAAACCGGCCCATCCGCCGTTTGAAACGTTAACCCTAAATCTTTCGCTTCGATAACGCGAGCGGCCACAAAACACTCCCCGAATTCTTATTGTTGGAAAGAAGGCTAACGCGTCTTGACCATTTGATCAAGAATGAACACTATGGGCCATGCAGAAAACCAAGGCAAAACCTGCCGCAAAAACGCGCATTCAGAGCGAAAATCAGGATTTGATCCTGAAGGCGGCACTCGACGTGTTTTCAACCTATGGCTTTCGCGGCTCGACCATAGACCAGATCGCGATAAAATGCGGCCTCTCAAAGCCCAACCTGCTTTATTATTTTCGCCGCAAGGACGATATTTATGCCGCCGTATTGGAACATACATTAACCCAGTGGCTCGCACCCCTGCGCATGCTCGATGTGGGCAATGACCCGATTGCAGAACTCACCCGCTATATCGAAGTCAAACTCGATATGTCCTTTGCCAATCCTGCCGCGTCAAAATTATTCGCCAATGAAATTTTGCATGGTGCGTCACATATTGAAAAATATCTCAAAGGCCCGCTTAAGGAATTGGTTGAAGCCAAGGCTGCCGTGATCCAGCAGTGGATTGTTGACGGCAAGATTCGCGCCGTGGACCCTACGCATTTTATTTTCGCCATCTGGGCCGTCACCCAACATTATGCTGATTTTTCGGTGCAAGTTGAAACCCTGCTCAAGCCAAGCGAAAAGCCTGCAACCATAAAGGCAGCGGTCGTTGAAATTCTCTTGCGCGGCTTGAAGGTGACTTAGAGCAAGATAGTTATTTTTGAGAACCCGCACTTTCAGGGCGCTTCAAAAAATCGGCATAAGTCTGGGTTAAACCTGTTTTCAAATCGCGCGCATGGTCCCATCCTAGGGCCTTCAACTTGCTCACATCACAAAGTTTGCGGGGCGTACCATCAGGTTTTGATGCATCAAAAACCAAATTGCCCTTGAAGCCAATTTCGGCACAAATCATTTCCGCTAGCTTGCGAATTGAAACCTCTTGGCCCGACCCGATATTAATATGGCCTTCCCCGCTAAAGACTTTGGACAAATGCACCACCGCATCAGCCAAATCATCGACATGCAAAAATTCACGCAGCGGAGTGCCGGAACCCCACACCGTAAAACTCGCATCTCCCCGCAATTTCGCTTCATGAGCTTTGCGCAATAGAGCAGGCAACACATGGCTATTGGCCAAATCATAATTGTCACCCGGTCCATAGAGATTGGTCGGCTGGGCTGCAATAAAATCACATCCATATTGCCGGCGATAGGCCTGGCACAGTTTAATCCCTGCAATCTTGGCAATGGCATACCATTCATTGGTAGGCTCAAGTGGCCCCGTGAGAAGTGACTCTTCAACAATCGGCTGTGCCGCCAGTTTAGGGTAAATGCAGGTGGAGCCCAGAAACACCAGTTTCTCCACACCCACTTTATAAGCGGCCTGAATGATATTGGCTTCAATCATCAAGTTCTCATAGAGAAATTCCGCCGGATAGATATTGTTCGCATTGATGCCACCCACTTTGGCCGCCGCCAGAAAAACCACCTGCGGCTTTTCCCGTGCCATCCACTGTTCAACATCAACTTGCCGGCGCATATCAACCACGTCACGGCTCACCGTTAGGACTGAACAATTCTCAGCCACCAAGCGCCGCACCAAAGCTGAACCAACCATGCCCCGGTGCCCCGCCACCCACACGCGCTTTGCTTTCAAATCAAACATCTCAGCGTCCTTATTTCGCTCGGTCTTCATCAGGCCGGCGTGTGCCCGCTTCATGAGCCACCAATTTCAAATCAGACCGCACCATTTCACGCACCAAGGCTTCAAATGTTGTTGTCGGCGTCCAACCCAGTTTTGCTTTGGCCTTTGCTGGATCACCAATTAAAAGCTCAACTTCGGTGGGCCGGAAATAGCGCGGATCAACTTCAACCAAGATTTTGCCTGTGGCTTTGTCGCGCCCCTTTTCAGCAACACCTGTGCCGCTCCACTCAACAGTAATGCCCGCTTCGGCAAAAGCCTTTTCAACAAACTCGCGCACCGGATGGGTCTCACCTGTGGCGAGCACATAATCATCGCCGTGTTCTTGCTGCACCATGCGCCACATGCCTTCAACATAATCACGCGCGTGGCCCCAGTCACGCTTGGCATCCATATTGCCGAGATAAAGCCTTTCCTGCAGGCCGAGTTTGATCGCCGCAACAGCGCGCGTGATCTTGCGCGTCACAAAGGTTTCGCCACGGATCGGGCTTTCATGGTTGAACAGAATGCCGTTTGAAGCATGTATGCCATAAGCTTCGCGGTAATTCACCGTGATCCAATAGGCATAAAGTTTCGCGGCTGCATAAGGTGAGCGCGGATAAAACGGCGTGGTTTCACGCTGCGGCACTTCCTGCACCAAACCATAAAGCTCTGAGGTGGAAGCTTGATAAAACCGCGTCTTCTTCACTAACCCTAACAAGCGAATAGCTTCCAGCAATCGAAGCGTGCCAATGCCATCGGCATTGGC
>JANYGE010000026.1 GCA_025362535.1 Hyphomicrobiales bacterium | reverse complement strand
GCCTATGTGATGAATGCTGATGGTTCTAATCAACACCGCATCAGTTTTGGTAAGGGTCGCTATTCAACGCCCGTCTGGTCGCCTGATGGCAAGTGGATTGCGTTTACCAAACAGGGTGAAAGCAAATTTGCAATTGGGGTGATGAACCCTGATGGATCAGGCGAGCGCATTCTCACCGAAGGCTTCCACAATGAAGGGCCAACATGGTCTCCCAACTCACGCGTGGTCATGTTCTTCCGCGATACGCCGGGAGAAACTGGCGGACCTCAGCTCTATTCCGTCGATATTTCTGGTTACAATGAGCAGGAAGTGCCAACGCCAGAATTTTCATCAGACCCCGCATGGTCACCTCTTCTTAACTAAGTTAAGTCATTACAATTTTAATGAATAAGGCTGGGTGGCCTTTTGTGTGTTTGTGGAGTTTTTCGTATGCGTAACACTGTGAGTTTTAAAATTGTTGTTGCTTTGGCTTCTGTGCTTGCCCTTTCGGCTTGCACCAAGAAAAGCAAAACTGCTGCTGGTCTTGATAGCGGCCTGAATTCTGGATTGAATGGCGAACAAATGGCCGGCTCTGATGTTGCAGGGTCGCAGGGTGATCTCGCTCATAATGTGGGTGACCGGGTCTATTTTGAAAACGATCAAACTGCTTTGACCGCCGAAGCGAGTGATACTTTGCTGAAGCAAGCCAATTGGCTGAAAAAATATGATGGCGTGACCATTCAAGTTGAAGGCCATGCCGATGAACGCGGCACCCGCGAGTATAATATTTCACTGTCGGCGCGCCGCGCCACCGTGGTTCGCTCCTTCCTGATTGCGCAAGGTGTTGAAAGCGCACGAATTTCCACCATAGCTTATGGCAAAGAGCGCCCCGTTAAACTGTGTGATGCAGAAAGCTGTTGGTCACAAAATCGCCGTGCTGTTACCGTTATTACGGGTGGGGCGAACGCGAGTTAGGGCTTTAGCTTATGTTTGCGGTTTGTTAACCATGTGCCACCACACTTGCGTGAGGTGGCATTTTGCGCCATCGGACGGTTTTTGGCGCAGTTAATTTTGAGCGATTCTGTTGCGCCATTGGGCCAGCAGGAGCCGCGAGCTTTAGGAGTGACGACGATGATGACGCGCGTAGCAAGTTTCAAGATGGCAGCTTTTTGCTGCTGCTTTTTGGCATTGGCAGCCTGTTCTAAGAAAAACCAACCTGACCTTGATGCGGGTTTGGGTGGAGCAGGCGCTGGCGTAAGTTCAGCCACTCCTGGTTCAAAGGCCCAGTTTGCAACGGAAATTGGCGACCGGGTTTATTTCATGAATGACCAAACCTCGCTTACCCCGGAAGCTTCTGATATTTTGACCAAGCAAGCCCAATGGCTGCAGCAATATCAGAATGTGACTATTCAAGTTGAAGGCCATGCCGATGAACGCGGCACCCGCGAGTATAATATCTCGCTTTCTGCCCGCCGTGCCACAACTGTGCGCGGTTTCCTGATCAGCCAAGGTGTGGCTGGCAGTCGCATTTCCTCCATCGCTTATGGCAAAGAACGCCCTGTGGCGCTTTGTGATGCTGAGCAATGCTGGAGCCAAAATCGCCGTGCTGTGACAGTGATTACTGGTGGTGCCAATTGAGTTTGATGGCTGTTGCAAAGCTGCAACAGCCACTAACAATTCAAAATCTCCCCAATCGAGCCTCAATTCTAACGCGATTTGGTATCAGAGCAGGGGAAATCAGTTTTTTGGATTCTTTCACATGTTGAAGAAAAATCTATTCGTTCTTGCCTTGATGATGAGTGTTTCCAGCCTTCCGGCCTATGCCGATGATGTGAGCAATCGTGTTGACGCCCTTGAAGAGCAGGTTCGCCAATTGGTGGGGCAAATTGAAGAGCTGAATTATACGATCAAGCAGATGCAGGCGCAGCAGGGTGCCGCGCCACAAAAATTGGGCGCTGTTGAACAGCCTCTTGTGGCGGCCCCGCCGCCAAAAAAGAAACTTGTTATGCAAGCTCCGGTGCAGCCTGAAATTACCGGACAAGCGAGTGATGGTGGCGTCGAGACCATTCAAGAAGCGCCTTTGGCTGATAATTCGGCACAGCCTGCGCAACAAGGAACGCTTTACGGGAATACTGATGATGGCACGGCACCTGCAGAAACCGTTTTAGGGGCCATGGGCAATAAAGCTGCAAAAGTTGGTGATGGTGGATTTGAAGGCAAGGTTTTGGTGCCGCAAGGTGGCGATCAAGCCAGTGCTGAAGTGCCTGTAGGTGAAGATCAGGCCTCAGGTGTTGAAGCCGTATCTCTGCAGGAAACCCCTGATGACTTATTTATGAGATCAGAAAAGGCATTGTTGCAATTGCAATATGCTGATGCGCAAACCGGGTTCAAAGAATTCTTGGCGAAATATCCTGATCATAATTTAGCTGGCAGTGCACAGTATAAATTGGGCGAAACTTATTATGCCCAGCAAGACTATAGCGATGCGGCGCAGAATTATCTGACGGGTTATAAGCAGTTCCCGAAGAGCCGTCGTGCTGCGGATAGTTTGTTGAAGCTTGGGCTTTCGCTCAATAAGCTTGGGCAAAAGGATCAGGGCTGTGCGGCGTTGGGCTCCGTGGGCAGTGAATTCCCCAAAGCTGTGGAAGCCAATAAGCGCGCGCAAGCGGAATATAAGCGTGCTGGTTGCTGAGCCATTTGAGCTCGATCAGGTTTTTTATAAATTAAGTGGATTGCGCCGCGTAGCACTGGCGGTGTCTGGTGGTTCAGACTCCATGGCCATGTTGCGCATGGTGCTAGAATGGGCGCAAAACCTAGATCATTCGCCACAGATTTTTGTGGCTACAGTCGATCATGGATTGCGCAGTGCTGCGGCAGCTGAAGCTGTGCAGGTGGCGCAGTGGTGTGCTGCTCTTGCCATAACCCACACCACATTGCTCTGGCAGCATGAGGGTGTAAAAACGGGTATTCAAGCCAAGGCGCGCCAAGCGCGTTATGACTTGATGGCCGCTTGGTGCGCTGCTCACGATGTTCCGGTTTTGCTGACAGCGCATACCGCCGATGATCAGGCTGAGACAGTGGCCATGCGCAAACTCCGCACCGCCAGCGTGAACAGCATCGCAGGCATTTGGCCCGCACGTGAATGGAATGGTGTTCAGGTGCTGCGGCCTCTCCTCAGTTTGCGCCGTAAGGCTTTGCGTGCGTATTTGGCAAGCATTAAACAAGATTGGATCGATGACCCGAGCAATGATGATGTCCAGTTTGAACGGGTGCGGGTGCGCCAAGAGCTTGGTGGGGCATTGCATGGCTTGGCCGCTGAAGCCGATGCTGCACAAGCACAGGTTCGAGATTCACAGCGTGTTGCACAAAATTGGGCACGGCAGCATTTTAATGTTCACGAGACGGGGTTTTTGACCTTTGACCGGACGCTGTTTGCGGCACTCGAGGATCAGGTTCAAGAACTGGTGGTGCAGCAGATGTTGGAACTCTGCGGCAGTTTGCCCAGCCGCACCGAATTGGCTGAGCGGCAGAACCTGCTTTTCTGGCTGGCAGCGGATGGCTTGGGCCGGAAAACTTTGGGTGGGGCGGTTTTTGTCAAACGCAGCAAAGTGATTGTAGTTGGACGTGAAGCAGGGCGGATTTCAGCAGAACTGCAGATTTTACCAGAGTCGGGACAAATTCTGTGGGATGGGCGTTTTCAAGTGACAGGTCCGCCGGGTGCTGGGGTTATTCGCGCCAATATTTTAGGCAGTTTTCCGCGCAACCGTGATATTCCGGCTTTTGTTCAGGCGGGACTCCCGGCAATCACCAAAAATCACAAGGTTTTGGCGGTTCCGCACTTGGGAATTGGCGCTGGTGTTTCTGTTAAGTTTTTACGGCATTAATGATTGCGTTAGCCTTGGAATTGTAGAGTGTAAGGCTTATGTAGGGTTACAGTATTTAGGGTGCTCGCGGGCTTTGTTGGCTTTGCGGCCGATTCGAGGGAAAATTGAACCAGTTTCGCAATTTCGGTATTTGGATTGTCATCGCGCTTTTATTGGTGGCTTTGTTCAGCTTGTTTCAAAGCCAGACGCTGCGAGGCAACACCTCTGAGGTGAGCTATTCCGAGTTCCTTAAAAAAGTAACTGATGGTTCAATTAAATCTGTTGCCTATGCAAGCAGTGGCGCAATTGTTGCTGAGCAGAATGACGGCAAATCGGTGATGACCACAGGGCCTGTGTTTGGTTTGGGCGACGCTGATTTGAAGCTGATGCGTGACAAGAATGTTGATCTCACGTTCCGTGCTCCACAGGGTGAATCATTGCTGAGCAATTTCCTCATTTGGTGGTTGCCGATGATTTTGCTGGGTGGTGTTTGGTTTTTCTTTATGCGCCAAATGCAATCAGGCAATGGCAAGGCCATGGGCTTTGGCAAATCGAAAGCCAAACTGCTCACTGAAAAGCAGGGCCGTGTGACATTTGATGATGTGGCCGGTGTTGATGAAGCTAAGGATGATTTGCAGGAAATTGTAGAGTTCTTGAAAGATCCCCAGAAGTTCCAACGCCTTGGTGGCAAGATTCCACGCGGCGCTTTGTTGGTTGGCCCTCCGGGTACAGGTAAGACACTTCTGGCCCGCGCTATTGCTGGCGAAGCAGGTGTGCCGTTCTTTACGATTTCAGGTTCGGACTTTGTGGAAATGTTCGTGGGTGTTGGTGCTTCTCGTGTGCGCGATATGTTTGAGCAGGCGAAGAAGAATGCACCTTGCATTATCTTCATTGACGAAATTGATGCTGTGGGCCGTCACCGTGGTGCAGGTCTTGGCGGTGGCAATGATGAGCGCGAACAGACGCTCAACCAATTGCTGGTCGAAATGGATGGCTTTGAAGCCAATGAAGGCGTGATCATCGTCGCGGCCACAAACCGCCCTGACGTGCTTGATCCTGCTTTGCTGCGGCCGGGTCGTTTTGATCGCCAGATCACTGTGGGCAATCCTGATGTGAAGGGCCGCGAACAAATTCTCTTGGTGCATATGAAGAATGTGCCCTTGGCTCCAGATATTGATGCCAAGGTTCTGGCACGTGGTACGCCTGGGTTCTCCGGTGCTGATCTTGCCAATCTGGTGAATGAAGCAGCTTTGCTTGCGGCGCGGCGCAATAAGCGCATGGTAACGCAATCCGAGTTTGAAGATGCCAAAGATAAAGTGATGATGGGTGCCGAGCGCCGCTCGCTGGTGATGAATCCAGAAGAGTTGCTCAATACAGCCTATCACGAAGCAGGCCATGCCATTGTTGGTATTATGGTGCCTTATGATCCTTTGCATAAGGTGACGGTTGTGCCGCGTGGTCGTGCGCTTGGGTTGACGATGAATCTCCCTGCTGGTGATCGCCATAGCTACACTGTTGAGTGGTGTGAATCGCGCTTAGCGGTGTTGTTCGGTGGCCGCGAAGCTGAGCTTATTCATGGTGGCGAAAAGAATGTGACCAATGGAGCGGTTGGCGATATTCAGATGGCCACATCATTGGCACGTGCCATGGTGATGGAATGGGGCATGAGTGAAAGACTTGGCCGCGTTCGCTATGGTGCAAATGAGCAGGAAGTGTTTTTGGGCCACAGTGTGACTCAAAGCAAGAACCTCTCGGAAGAAACGGCGCGTCTGATTGATGAAGAGACTCGCGGGCTGATTTTGCGTGGCGAAGCCAAAGCCAAGAAGATTTTGGCGAAATATCGCAAGGGTCTGCATGATGTGGCCGCAGCCTTGGTTCAATATGAAACGCTTTCGGGTGATGAGGTGAAACTTATTCTCGATGGCAAGTCTTTGGATCGTGAAGACAAGCCGAAAGCAAGGCCAACAGTAAGCAGCACACCAAGTGTGCCGCGTGCTGGCAAGCGGGCTGGCGGGCTTGAGCCGCAAACGCAAGGCTAACAGGAAGAGGGCTTGAGTTTTGAGTTGAGGTCACCTCCATGCCCCAAACCTATCTCCGCCCTCTCTCTCTTGTTTTCGGATCAGATGCACGGGCGCTGATTGCCTCTGGTCTGGCTGGTGCATTGGGTGGTTTGCAGCACATTGCCTTTACCCAAGCCGAAGTGATCATCCGCGATGGCAAGGCTGTGAAGCGCGACCTCAAATCATTTGCGGACATTAAAAATCATCCGCTCACGGTTGAAATTACGCGGCCGCGTGGGAGCTTTGGCGGATTGGAACTCGACCGCAGTTTGATCATGGGTATTGTAAATGTGACACCAGATAGTTTTTCTGATGGTGGACAACATGGCGAAAGCCAAAGTGCTATTGCCCATGGTTTGCAGCTGGCAGGGCAGGGTGCCGATATTCTTGATGTTGGTGGAGAATCCACGCGACCTGGTTCCAACGAGGTTTCGCTGGAGGAAGAGCGCCAGCGCATTATGCCGGTGATTGCGGAATTGGCGAAAGGCCATGTTGTATCAGTTGATACGCGCAAGGCTGTGTTAATGCAGGAGGCTGCTGCTCAGGGCGCTAAAATTATCAATGATGTTTCCGCCTTAGGGTTTGATGCGGCAAGCCTTGGAGTGGTTGCGCAGCAGCAGCTTCCGGTTATTCTCATGCATGCGCAAGGTGAGCCACGCACCATGCAGCTTGCGCCCAAATATCAAGACGTGGCGCTGGATGTTTATGATTGGCTGGCAGCGCGCATTGATGTGGCGGTGGCTGCGGGCATTGCAAAATCACGTATTTGCGTGGACCCGGGCATTGGCTTTGGCAAAACCATTGAGCACAATCTTGATTTGCTCCGTCAGCTTACACTGTTCCAAGGGCTTGGGGTTGGGCTTTTGGTGGGCCTATCGCGCAAGAATATGGTGGGGGTTTTGACTGGCGAAAAGCTGGCAGCAAAACGCATCTCTGGATCGGTTGGGGGGGCCTTGCAAGCCGCTTTGATGGGTGCGCATATATTAAGGGTTCACGATGTTAAAGAGACTGCCGATGCGCTGGCGGTGTTCAATGGCGCGCTTGATCCTGATTCAATGGCTGTTTAAGGTTTTAAGCTAAATGTTCCTGCGGGAATTAGGATAAGGTCGATATGTCACGTAAATATTTTGGCACTGATGGGGTTCGCGGTCGCGCAAATACGGGGGCTATGACACCCGATGTTGTGATGAAGATCGGGATGGCAGCCGGGCAATTGCACCGGCGTGGTGGGCACCGCCACCGCGTGGTAATCGGCAAAGACACACGCCTTTCTGGTTATATGATTGAGCAAGCGTTAACGGCGGGGCTGCTCTCTGCTGGCATGGATGTGTTTTTGTTTGGGCCTGCACCCACACCTGCTGTGGCCATGCTCACCCGTTCCATGCGGGCTGATTTGGGCGTGATGATTTCGGCATCGCATAATCCATACTATGACAATGGCATTAAGTTTTTTGGGCCTGATGGTTATAAACTCTCAGATGATCAAGAATTGAAAATTGAGGCGCTGGTGGATGATCCAGCGCAGATTACGCTGGCGGGTTCTGATCATATTGGCCGGGCTAAGCGCATAGAAGATGCCAGTGCACGCTATACGGAATTTGCAAAACGCACTTATGTTGGCGATGGCGGTTTAGATGGTTTGCGCAT
>JANYGE010000445.1 GCA_025362535.1 Hyphomicrobiales bacterium | reverse complement strand
CGTGATCGGCTGCTCAAATTCGATGTTCACCGATTCAGAATGGCCAACAAACACCGGCACACGCACGCAAGTGGCGGTGAGTTTGATTTTTGGGTCAAGAATTTTCTTGGTCTCAACAACCATTTTCCATTCTTCTTTGGTATCACCAGAATCCAAAAACACATCAATGTGCGGGATTACGTTGAACGCAATTTGCTTTGGAAATTTTTTGGGCGTTGGATTGTCGGTCACGAAAATTCCTTTGGTCTGCGTCCAAAGTTCATCCATGCCTTCTTTGCCAGCACCTGAAACCGATTGATAAGTGGAAACCACCACGCGCTTAATCTTGGCCACATCATGCAATGGCTTTAACGCCACAACCAATTGTGCAGTTGAGCAATTTGGATTGGCAATAATATTCCGTTTCGAGTTGCGCTTCATATATTCTTCAAGCGCATGCGCATTCACTTCAGGCACAATCAAAGGCACTTCTGAATCATAGCGCCAACACGAAGAGTTATCGATGACGATAGCCCCAGTGGCACCAATCTTCGGCGACCATATTTTCGAAATCTCAGAACCTGCCGACATCAAAACAAAATCAACTGTGGAGAAATCAAAAGTTTCGAGGTCTTTGCATTTTAGAATCTTGTCACCAAAACTCACTTCCATGCCAATTGAGCGGCGCGATGCAATGGCATGGCATTCATCCACCGGGAATTCCCGCTCAGCCAGAATATTCATCATCTCGCGGCCCACATTGCCTGTGGCCCCGACAACTGCAACTTTATAACCCATCAAACTAATTCCTTTCAGTTCCTTCCGCCCCCCGAGAGCTTAGCGCTCTGTCAATCGGGTTTACTTCGGCTTTCCACCCCCGCGGGGTGTTTGACCGGAGGAGGCGCCTTAGGCGGTTTTCTTCAATGTTTTGGATGTTTTGGTCGAGGTCGAGCCAAAGCAAACCGCAAAAGCGGTGCTTGTCTTGTATTTTATGGTCAAAACCGAGCTCATAGTGTGGGCTTCTAGCAGTTTGTTCTTCCAAGTCAATTGTTCAGGAAAGGGGTTGGCAGCAGGCACCGGCTTCGCTATTGAGACACCCACGACCAAAGCTTGAAGCTTCGCGGAGAGGTGGCAGAGTGGTCGATCGCACCGCACTCGAAATGCGGCATACATGCAAGTGTATCGGGGGTTCGAATCCCCCCCTCTCCGCCAATAATCAATCATAAATTATTGAAATAATGCATTTTTTTTAGAATTAAAAAGAGAGTTGCCCCACAATTTGCCCCACAGTGAAATCTAACCTAAACATCTGGTCCAAGAATGAACTCAAGCTATTAACTGGTATTCTTGTAGGCCCATTTCGGTGCATATTCACATTTGGACCATAAATGCTCGCTTATGTTTACTAAGGTCCACACACGAATTGAATTACGAAGTTTTGGTCGAGTTGATTGAAGTGAGATCACGCCTACAAATTCAGAACATTTTCCCTTTGCAACTTGCGGGCCTAGTCGAATGACATTTACACCGAAAAATTATATTCGCCTGGAGGAAGCAATGGTCCGCACTGGGCCGCATGTGGTAGGTGGATGGACAGGTGACGAACTAAGCTCCTCTCCTACCACCTCCCCCCAAAGCGTTCGACGCAGCGAACTCATTACTTGGTTCCTCAGAGAGCTTCACGCAGAGAGTTTCATTTGCTCTTACTGGTCAGTGGGTAATGTACTCAAGAGTATTCCCGGAAATCTCTTTGGGCAATGTCCGGGTTCAGGCCCAATTGGACAGACTGCATGACTTGAACAAGGGAGGATTTTTGGCTCATCGTAATCGTATGGAGAACGAAGATGAGACAGAAAACCGTAACACAAGTGACATCGTCCGATCAGGCTGTGAAGGACATCAGACGGGCCACAAGGAAGCAGTATTCGGCTGAAGAGAAGATCAGGATCGTGCTGGACGGCTTGCGTGGCGAATACAGCATTTCCGAGCTGTGTCGCCGTGAGGGGATCGCTGAGAGCCTATATTACAGCCGGTCGAAGGAGTTCCTGGAAGCAGGCAAACGGCGATTGGATGGCGACACCGAACGATCAGCCAGCACGGGTGAAGTCAAAGAGCTCCGCCGCGAAGTGCGTGATATGAAGGAGCTGGTTGCTGACCTTGCTTTGGAAAACCGTGTGCTTAAAAAAAGCATGATTGCGGATGGGGGCGACGCAGAATGAGAT
>JANYGE010000364.1 GCA_025362535.1 Hyphomicrobiales bacterium | reverse complement strand
AAGCGAGGGGGCAAAGCCCGCAATGTTAAAATCGCGCTTTGTCAATGTCAGAGAAGCCGAATAGCGCTGATCTTCGCGTGTCGTGAAAAATACAGGGTTCTTATCATCAAATTTAGAGAAGCGCGCCTGCGCATTGCCGTTTAGCGTGATACCAAGTGGGAGTTCTTTGTAAAAGCCCAATCCGCCAAAAAAAGTACCATATGACAGAAAACTAGTTTCGGAATCGACTTTGTCATAACCGCCAGAAACAGTCACGTTGAAGGTTGAGTTGAAACCGTGGTTGAGCGAGACTTCACTGAGAATAGATGTGCCATCCATGAATGATGAGTTGGCATAATCACGCCATTCGTAAACCGCACTCGCAGTCAATGTGTCATGCGGAGTTATGAATCGGAGCAGTGACGCGCGCGGACCAAAGCTGTGATAGGTCATTCCATCCTGAATGATATCTACGGCATTGGGATCAATAACCTCATCGGCTATCGCCCCAAGCCCAATGTACCCATTATCGAGGTGATAGCGCAATTCTGCCGATTGACTGAATGATGTGGAGTTGAATTCGTGATCGGCATAAATCTGGCCCGAAACATCTGCAGCAAGAACGAGTTCTGCATGATTTCCCATGCGTTTTGAATATCCGATGCTTGCACCTGCAGCTAAGCCAACGCCACTTTGTTTCTGGTTGGCCGCACTGATGTCAAGATAAGCGCCATCACCAAAAATTGGATTTGAAGAATAGACCTTGCTGTGAGATGAGCCGCCGTTGAGATTTGTTGTGGGTGCAAGTGAGATAAAGCCACTAAAGGTGAGGGGGCGTTTGGCGTCAATCCGATCAATGAATGACCGAATGCCTCTTGCAGCATCTTCATTTGGGGCTTCCGCCTCAAGCAGTTTCAAATGATGTTTTGCGCTATCGTCTTTACCTAGTGTCGCAAGTGTTTCTGCGAGTTGAGCGCGAACCAAAGTGAGGCTTGGATCATCGGCGAGAGCGGCACGGTATTTTTCAACTGCACCTGTCAGGTCGCCTTGGCCTTCGAGAATCAACCCTTCAACATAAAGTGTTCGGTCAGCAGCATGAGGCCCTTGAAGCGGAAAATGCTGCAACAATGTTGCTGCCAGTTCATGTTGACCTGCTTTGGCTCGGCTGATGAGAAAATGTACCCGTTGGGTTTCGCTAGCCGATCCATAAACCTGGATTTGTTCAGCCGTCAGAGTTATTGTGGCCAAAGCTGGAGCCACACCGCAATAGAAAAACAGAATAATGGATAAGTAAAGAGCGCAGCTGGTGCGGCGCTCTTTTTTGAACGAATTGGCTGCCAAAATATCCATCTATTCCAGATTACTGACCATTGAAGACGCCGCTCATTTCGATATAGCCACGGCGATCATCGTTAATTGGCAAATTGCCGCCCAGCGGTGCTGGCGCAGTGGCCTCCAGAGCAAAAGCACCAGTGATCTCGTCGGCATTGGCCCCAAAGACGCCTGCATACATGGGGTTAGTGGTGCTGTTGGTCAGCCAGCCATCACCGGTATCCATCTCGGCTGTTCCTGTTATGGAGTTGCCAGTGGTTATGTTGTTGGTAATAGTGCCCTTAAGAACAATGTTGCTGCTCATAAAGCCTGCATAGTTTGCATCCAACGGAGCAGAAAGATCGATTGTATGAAATCCGGAAGCACCATTCATGGTCTGATAGGCATTCCACAATTGTGGAGTCAAAGTGCCGCTGAAAGCTCCAGTGCCAAAATTTGCGGTTAAAGAACTATCGCCTTCCACACGCCAAATATTATTGTGTGAAACCGTCTGAGATACAAGTGTTGAGTCAACCCAGTTTGAGGTTTTGGCGGTAGCGCCAAACTTTCCAGTATATGATACGTCGCCGACAATGGCATCCATTGCGGCCTTGGGGGTTTTAGTTCCACCAAATGACCAAGCTTGGTGAGAAGCTTCACCACCACCAGCCGTCACGTCACGATATTGCGTTGCGTAGCTGTTGCCCCAAGTCCAAACCTGCAATTCTTCGTCTTGTGCAGTCCCAGCTGAGCTCGTGGAAAGTGAACGGTATTCGTTATACGTGCCGCCTAGCCCTACCCCGCCGGAAGCATTTGTACCATAAGCATACTCGTCCATGGTTTTGGCCACAGGCCACAGCGCGTTGTTGGCCGATTTTGTATCAATCTCAAACTTTGCCGTATTTGGTGAACCAGCAACAAGGGTCAATTTAGACAGAGCTGGTGTCGCTTTTGCGGAAACCAAAACTGATTTCTCCAGAGCAATTGTCGTATCGCCTGTCGTAAATGATGAACTGTTACCAGTATTCGGTGGAGGGGGTGTTGTCGGCGTGGTTGGAGTCGTCGGTGTCGTTGGGGTTGTCGGTGGCTTTGGTGCCGGTGTCGCGCAATTGGGATCGCTGATGCCGCAGATGTCTACGCCTGATGTGGCCA
>JANYGE010000361.1 GCA_025362535.1 Hyphomicrobiales bacterium | reverse complement strand
TGTGATGATGGCGGTGCCGACACCCTTGCTCAGTAAAACATCTCCGGCTTTTTTAGCGCTGGCAATATCAGTGACAGCAATGCCAGTGAGCATGGCGGCTTCGGATTCATTGGGTGTTACATAATCACAAAACCGATAGATGGCATCATCCAAAGGTGCTGCTGGTGCCGGATTGAAAATAGTGATGGTTCCGGCAGCGTGGGCAATTTTTAAGGCCCGCATGGCAGCCGGCACCGGTTGTTCGAGCTGCGTCATAAAAACTTTGGCGCTGGAAATGGCACTGGCATTGGCCTCAACATCAGCCACCGAAATGGTGCCCGCTGCACCCGACACAACGATGATGGCGTTGTTACCGGTATTTTCCTCAAGGAAAATATAGGCCGCACCCGTTGAGTTATTTGGGTCTTGCGGGGCCAGCGCTTTAATACCTTCCTTGGCATACATGGCCAAGGCCGCATCGCCAAAATTATCTTTGCCAAGTTTGGTGATGAAGGTGACGGAGGCCCCAGCTCTGGCTGCTGCAACAGATTGATTTGAGCCTTTGCCGCCCGGCCCCATAGCAAAGGCCGAACCCAAAATGGTCTCGCCCATCACAGGTTGGCGGGCGGCTTTAAAGGCCAAGTCTGCTACATAGATTCCAAGTATCGCAACGCCGCTTTTGGTCATCGTGATCAATCGAACTTTGCATCAGGCGAGATCACGCCCATTTTGAAAACGAAGCAGCCATAGAAACGGCGCTCATGGGTTTGGATTACGCAGAAGGCTTGTTTGGCGCGCTCATAGAACGCAAAGCGCTCTACGGTGCCGAGTTTAAATTTGCCACCCTCAGCGCGATCAATTTCGGCCTGTACTTCTTTGTGCACATCAAGAAGTTTAGTTGGCTCACCCACCACTTCCATGCGCAATGCTGGAGCATCAACAAATGTATCAAGCGGAAATTGCGAAAGCACGGCGCGGGTGACGCGCGCGCAATCCGCATCGATGCGGAGCAATTTTCCATAACTGGTTTCGAGGGCTACAGTATCGGCCGGGAAATTTGTATCGCAAATAATCAGTTCATCACCGTGGCCCATGGAGCGCAAAGCGTGGAGGACATCGGCGTTGAGAAGTGGATCGATTGTTTTGAGCATATTTCCCTCTATTTTTTTGTTTTCAACTATTTTTTTGTTTTCAACAGTGATTTTGGCATTTTTGAACGCGGAATAATAGCACCAGGTTGCTGAATTACAGCATTGGCCAATAAATGCCCATCAGCTGCTGCCAGCAATGGGGCTTTATTTTTAATCCGCGCCGCCAAATAAGCTGCAGCAAAACTATCGCCTGCGGCGGTGGTATCGACAACTTTTTTCACTGGCAAAGGGGCAACCACTTCATCATGATTGCGCCAGACCAAACGGGCCGAGGCATCGGGCAGTTTCAAAATCTTTTCGACAGATTTTGCCATATCAAATCTTGTTTCAGCTGCATGCCCGAATGCGCCCACCATATCCTCATAGGACGCAAAGAGAATATCCGCCATTTCGATGGCCTGCCGGAAAGCCCGGTCCATTTCTTTGCGATCGGGCCAGCCTCTTTCACGGTAATTGGTATCAAACACAATCCACGCGCCCACATCATTGGCGCGTTGGAGATAATCAAATAAAAGATTTCGCCCTTCCCTGCTGTAAAGCGAAAGCGTTACACCCGTAAAATAGATCCAGTCATATTTAAGAAAAGACTGCGCCAAGCGTTGGTCGTCATGATCAAAAATCTCGCGGGCTGGCGAACGATCGCGCCAATAGGAAAACTGCCTTTCACCATCGGGCTGATTCTGAATGAAGTAGAGCCCAGGCATTCTCCCGGGAACGCGTCTGACCAAAGACGTATCAACGCCTTCATTCTGCCATTGTGCCACCATCGCATCACTCCAGGCATCATCGCCCAGCGCAGTCATGTAACTTGATTCAATGCCGAGACGCGCCATGTAAATGGCGGTGTTAGACGAATCGCCACCGAAGCCTTGAGCAAACTTGCCTTTACGCTCCTCGCGCAATTCCAACATACATTCACCAATTGAGAGAAAGCGATTCATCAGATGTCCTTTACCAAACGCAAGGCGTCATAGATTGCAGCATGGGTGTTTCTGGCCGCTATAGCATCACCAATGCGGTATAGTTCAAAATGGCCGCCAGGATTTTTTTTTGTTGATTGCGAAAGGCCGGCCAGCAATTCACGATGGTTGACAGCGCCGAGATTGATTGAGTGGGGCTTCAATTCGAAATATAATTCGTCCAATGGTCTGGTGCCGTGATTGACCACCACCTGATCAAATAGGCGTTCTTTGCGCACTCCACCATAATCACTGCCAATGATGGCACGCAATTGATTGCCGTCTCTCACCACATCTTCAAGGCGGTAGGTGACAGTGAAGGTCACATCATGCTTTTGCAGGGCGCGCATATAGGGCACCAAATTCATGCCCATGACTTCTGGTGCGAAAGAACGATCTGGTGTCATGATTTCCACACGGGCCCCTGATTCAGCCAGAAGCTCTGCCGCCATCAATGCCGTATGATCTCCGGCATCATCATAGAGCAATACATTGGAGCCCGGCTTCACATCACCTGATAGAATATCCCAGGCACTCACCACCAGCTCATTTCCGGTTTTCAAAACGTCAGTGTGGGGCAATCCCCCTGTGGCGATGATCACCACCTGCGGCGCTTCGGCCATCACCATATCGCTATCAGCATAGGTGTTGAAGCGGAACTTAACATTTTTGGCTTCGCATTGGGCCAGACGCCATTCAATAATGCCGATCATTTCTGCTTTGCGTTTGGACCGCGCTGTTAAGCGGATTTGCCCACCCGCTTCATTGGCCGCTTCAAACACTGTGACAGCATGGCCTCTCTCGCCTGCAACACGGGCAGCCTCCAAGCCAGCTGGCCCTGCTCCAACGATCACCAGTTTGCGCGCAGTTGTCGCCTTGGGAAGGATATGCGGCATTTTGAGTTCGCGGCCAGTTGCGGGGTTATGAATGCAATAGGCTTCACCACCTTGATAGATGCGGTCCAGACAATAGGTGGCGCCAACACAGGGGCGGATATCATGCTCGCGGCCTTCGATAATTTTACGGACGATGTGCGGATCGGCAATATGGGCTCTGGTCATGCCGACCATATCAAGTTTTCCCGATGCGATGGCATGGCGGGCCGTTGCCACATCTTGAATTTTGGCGGCGTGAAAAGTGGGGAATTTTGTTGCGGCCCGAATTTCGCCCGCAAAATCTAAATGCGGGGCCGAGGCCATGCCTTGCACCGGGATCACATCAGTGAGGGCAGCATCCGTATCAATGTGGCCGCGAATGATGTTCAGAAAATCAATCAGGCCTGAATCTTTTAGGCGGCGTGAAATCTCTAGGCCATCGGCTTTTGTAGTACCGCCCTCCATAGCCTCATCAGCCGTGTAGCGAATACCGACAATGAATTCAGCGCCTACGCGTTTTCGAATAGCGCGCAGGCAATCAAACACAAAGCGCATGCGGTTATCTAAATTTCCACCATAGGGAGCTTCGAGCGTGTTGGTGGCGGGAGACATAAACTGATCGAGCAAATGACCATAGGCTTCAAGCTCTATGCCATCCATGCCTGCGGCCTGCATCCGCTCGGCGGCATCAGCATAATCCGTGATGATGCGCTCAATATCCCAATCCTCAATCAGTTTTGGAAAGGCCCGGTGCGAGGCTTCGCGGTGATGACTTGGCGAAACCACCGGAAGCCAATCGCCTTTGCTCCAACCCGTGCGCCGGCCAAGATGGGTGAGTTGAATCATTACAGCTGCGCCATGCTCATGGCATTCATCGGTAAGCTTTTTCAACCAGCCCACAACTTCATCTTTATAAGCTAGAATATTGTTGAAGACAGGCGGCGAATCCTTTGAAACTGCTGCAGAACCTGCCGTCATGGTGAGTGCCACACCGCCCTTGC
>JANYGE010000352.1 GCA_025362535.1 Hyphomicrobiales bacterium | reverse complement strand
CACAATTGGACGGGCAACCGCATTACTTGCCGCGATTGGTTCCAGCTCTGTTTGAAAGAAGGCCTCACGGTTTTCCGGGATCAGGAGTTCACCTCTGATGTGCGGTCGCGTGCGGTGAAACGCATTCAGGATGTGAAAACGTTGCGCTCAAAACAATTCCCCGAGGATCAAGGGCCACTGCAGCATCCGGCACGGCCTTCATCCTATATTGAGATCAATAATTTCTACACGCCCACAGTTTACGAAAAGGGTGCAGAAATTTGCCGCATGATGAAAACCATGATTGGCGATCAGGCGTTTCGCAAGGCGATGGATTTATATTTTGAGCGCCATGATGGCGAGGCTGCCACGGTGGAGGATTTTGTAACCTGCATGGCCGATGCTTCGGGACGTGATCTCAAGCAGTTCTTCACCTGGTATGAGCAAGCGGGCACCCCGAAACTATCCGCGCGCGGCACTTATGATGCCAAGGCGCAAAGCTTTGAAGTTAGCCTGACGCAGGCCACACCGCGCCTCAAAGGCCAAACCAAAAAACTGCCGCTGCATATGCCGTTAAACTTAGGTTTGGTGGGGCCGGATGGGCAAGACATGCCACTGCAATTGGAAGGCAAGGGCCGATTGAATTCCCCGGTCATTGAACTGACCACGGCCAAGCAAGTGTTTCGCTTCACCGGTGTTACGCAAAAACCTGTGCTGTCAATCAACCGGGGCTTCACCGCACCAGTGATTTTGAAAACCAATCTCACATCAGCTGAACTTCTGTTTCTGATGGGCCATGATGCAGACAGCTTTAACCGCTGGGAAGCGGCACAGACGCTCGGCAAGGCGCTGATCATAAAAACTTACATGGCCCTGAAGGCCAAGAAAAAACTGCCGAGCAGCAAGGGCTTTGCCGAAGCTTTGGGACGCACATTGAATCATACAAAGCTTGATGATGCGTTCAAGGCCTTGATGCTGGTGCTCCCCAGTGAAGCAGAAATCGCTGCACTCATTGGCAAGGATGTGAACAGCGCTCTTGTTCTCAAGGCCCGCGAGGAGCTGCGCCACAGTATTGCGCAGCGGCTTCATGCCCAATTGCAAGTGGCTTTTATAAAGACCGATGCGCAAGGCGCTTATGCGCCTGATACACAAGGCACCGCCACGCGCGCCTTGCGTTATGCAGTGCTGGGCTTGCTGGTGGCGGCTGATGTGAATGCTGCTTTGCCATTTGTGCGCGCTGATATTAAATCGGCAGATAGCATGACAGCCGAAACCGGAGCCTTAACATCTCTGCTCGCTGCCGCACGGCCAGAGCGCGAGGCTTTGCTGAATGAGTTTTATACACGCCATAAAAATGATCCTCTGATTGTTGATAAGTGGTTTGCCATGAATGCGATGATCCCCGGAGCTGATGCAGCAAAGCGCATCACGCGTTTGTTGAAGCATCCTGATTTCAAACTCTCCACACCAAACCGGGTCTATGCCTTGATAGGTGGTTTCTCCGGCAGCAATCCCTCCGGTTTCCACAGTGCTGATGGTGCGGGCTATCGCCTTGTTGCTGATATCATCATCAAGTTGAATGGTATTAACCCGCAGGTGGCTTCGCGCATGGCCACAGGTTTTCGCAGTTGGAGCCTCTATTCAGCCAAATGCCGCGCCCATGCGAAGCGCGAAATGAAGCGCATCTTGACCACACCGAAGCTTTCGAACGATGTGTTTGAGATCATATCAAGAACGTTGAAGGCCTAGCGCTCTATTCGCTTGGCAAATCAGATTCGCACACGTTATTCCTGATATCCGGAAGTCGGAACTGATTCGTTTGTTGATGCGTTGCGTGCGCAGCTCCGGCCCATATCATATTTGAATCGAACACACATTGGCCAAAGCACATATCAAAGAATTGTTCTTTAGAGAACGCACGCTGCATCTTCCCATGCCATGGCCAGGTCATGCCGGGTTTAATATTTCTGAGCGTGCCATGCGTATTCTCATCACCGTGCTCACCACATTGTTTCTGCTCACCCTTGCGGCAGCTCTGGTTTCGCAACTGTTTCTCAGCCGGGCGCAGAATTTAGCCGACGAAAGCAGACTTACACTTTTGCAAGCTGATCGCACGGCGCAAAATATCAAGCTCGCAACCCTCACGGCTTTGGCGGAGGGCAAAACCATCAATGGCCTTTCGCCTGAATTGCTCGCGCAAGCCATGGGCAATGATGCCATAACGGAAAGCCGATTTTTCATTTTGATCGATGCGCAGGGCCACATTGTGGCAAGCCAGCCTGAGCAAAAGCAATTCACCAGTCAGCCCATCACCCTGTTGATGGGAGATCGCTTTGCTTTGGATGCCGAGGTGAATAGCAACAGGCTCACCCCAACACTGTTGGCAAGTGGTGATGATGCTGTGGTGGTAACGCGGGATCTTGGCGCCTTGCCCGGCAGTTTGGTGGTTTATCAAAAACACGCTGATGTTCTGGCGGCCTGGCGCAATGGCGTGATGCAGCTGGCGATTTTATTCGTGGTTACGTTTCTGGTTTTAATGATGCTGTCGGGAGCGTTTCATTGGCAGGCGGCCAAAGCTTCTGATGCTGATACCATGTTATCGGTGGCCACGGTGCGGCTTGATAAAGCCTTGGATGGTGGCGAGTGCGGCTTGTGGGATTGGAACCTCTCAGAGGGTCATATTTTCTGGTCGCATTCCATGTTTGAAATTCTCGGCCTGCCCCAACGCGGCGAATTTTTGAGCTATGGCGAAGTGGCCGCGCGCATTCATCAGGATGATGCGAAGCTGGATGATTTGATTGAAGACTTGCTCAGTGGAACCCGCAAAATTTTCGATCAGGAATTTCGCATGCGCCACGAGAAGGGCCATTGGGTGTGGCTGCGGGCGCGCGCTGCATTGGCTCCCGGGCAAGATGAAAGTGAGCCACATTTGGTGGGCATTGTGTTTGATATCACACGCCAGAAGCAACTCGACAAATTAAACCGCGATGCTGAAGTGCGCTTGAAAGATGCGGTTGAAAATATCTCGGAAGCTTTTGTGTTGTGGGACACTGAAAGCAAATTGGTATTGTGCAATTCCAAATACCAGCAGTTTCATTCTCTGCCCGCCTCGGTATGTCAGCCCGGTACCTCTTACAGCATGGTGACAGCCGCTTCGAAGGAACCCGTGGTGCGGCAGATTTTGCCGGGCCATGCTGATGACGGTTCTGGCTCGCGCTCAATGGAGGTGCAGATTGCTGATGGGCGCTGGCTGCAGATCAACGAGCGCCGCACCAAGGATGGTGGCTTTGTTTCCGTGGGAACCGATATTACGGCCCTGAAACAACAGGAAGAGCATTTGCTGCATTCCGAACGCAATTTGATGATGACGGTGCGCGACTTGCAAAAGGAACGCCAATTGGCCGAGGAGCAATCGCAGCGCCTTGCTGAGCTAGCTGATAAATATGCCAGTGAGAAAACCCGGGCTGAGGCGGCTAACCGTTCCAAATCTGAATTCCTCGCCAATATGAGTCATGAGCTTCGCACCCCGCTCAATGCCGTGATTGGCTTTAGTGAAATCATGTCGCAAGAAATGTTTGGGGCTTTGGGGTCACCCAAATATTCCGAATATGCTTTGGATATTGGTAGAAGTGGGCAGTTTCTGCTTGATGTGATCAATGATATTCTGGATATGTCGAAGATTGAAGCAGGCCGCGTTGAACTCGAGCTTTCCACAGTTGATCTTGGTTCAATGCTTGAAGAAGTCTTGCGCTTGGTGGGTCCGCGTGCTGCCGAAAGTGGAATTGAGCTAAAACAGGATGCGAGCAAAACGGCTGAATTTGTGGCGGATCGGCGCGCTTTGAAACAAGTCTTCATCAATCTGATTTCAAATGCTGTAAAATTTACGCCTGAAGGCGGCACGGTTACGATCAAGTCGCGCAATATAGATAAAAACATCAGTGTACAGATTATCGACACGGGTATTGGCATTCCACAGCGCGATATTGAAAAACTTGGCCGCCCATTTGAGCAGGTAGAAAATCAATTCACCAAGAGCAAGGGCGGCTCTGGTCTGGGTCTGGCGATTTCAAAATCGCTAGTGGATTTACACGGCGGCAGCCTGACCATCACCAGCAAGGAAGGCGTCGGCACCACGGTGACTGTGACGATCCCTATTGGGCAAAGCGCATAGCTGGCTATCCGGCATCTGACTGCCAAAGGGACATCATCCGTCTCCAAAGGAGAAGCGTAAAGTAGCTCATCTTTCTTCACCCTTCTCCTTTGGAGAAGGTGGATCGCGCGGCACGTGCGAGACGGAT
>JANYGE010000333.1 GCA_025362535.1 Hyphomicrobiales bacterium | reverse complement strand
GCGATCAAACACATGGAACTTAAGACGTTTCTTTTTATCAAAGACCGCAAGATTTGTGACCGTGCTGCGCTCAAGATAGCCATTCAGATGGAGCGTGTGGAAAAGCGTGGAAGCCAGTTCAGGATTGGCTTCAAACGCATGAACATGGCCAGTGGCGCCAACGAGGTCAGCAAACATCAGCGTATAGTAGCCAACATTGGCGCCCACTTCGACAACTGTCATGCCTGGCTTCACCAGCTTCAAGATTTCATCGCTGATCCATTTCTCCCAATAGCCATCCACCAAGATGTGGGGCGTCAGCGAAAGGTCATTGGTGTTCAGGTAAATCTTCTTGCCAAAAATTGTCGTGGCCAGAGTCCGGTTCTGTCCAAGATAATGCGAAACTCTCATCATATGCCCCAAAGTTTATTCGAATATCATAATTTCGAATTGTCTCTATAGCAATTCTTGCGGGGCACACAGAAAGGTTTTTGCTCTCGTGAGGCAGAATTGCTTGAGGGTTAACCTGATCTGGGAATCTGCGAAGAGATGATTTGCTGGCTTAGGCTGCCCGGTCTTCCATTTTGCTTCCTGCCGAAAGGCCAGCGATATCGCGTCCTGCTTCTTGTGCAATAGCAAGTGGGTTTAACACCCCTATGGCATGGCGGCTGAGTTCAATCACTCCATCGTCAGCCAGTTTTGCCAAAGTGCGGCACACATGCTCGTTCGAAAGCCCGAGGGCGTCACCGATCATAATCTGGGTTACCGGCAATTCCAGCTTTCGGCCAGAAATCGCTGCCTTGGCGTTTTTAGTGCGCTCCATCAACTCAACAATCAATGCGGCCACGCGTTGGCGCGCCGTGCGGCGGCCAAGACTGGTTAAATGTTCATAGGCGCGCATTTCACTATCAGCCACGCGCTCAGCCACATGAACAGCAAGCGTGGGGCAGCCATTGAGCAGCCGCCGAAACTGAACATATTGCAGCGAAGCCACGGTGCAAGCTGTGACGGCCTCAACACCATATAAATTGGTGGTGCCTGATCCAAAGCCTAAAATGGCTCCGGCAAAAACAAAATCAAGAATTTGGCGCTTGCCTTCAGGCAGGGTTTGAAAGCGAAAGGCCCAGCCAGACAAAAGAACTGAGATGGTGTTTCGGGCTTCTCCCTGCGCTAATAAATTGCCGCCTTTGGCATAATTGCGCGTTGACCAGTGGAAACTTTCAATATGCAACATTTCCTGCCGGCTTGGCATTGCCCACGAGGTTTGATCCATCAAATGCCGCAGGATCAACGCCGAGGTTTGCTGTTCGATACTGGTTGCTGTTGGGCATTTGAACATCTGAATCACGGGAAAACCCTCTTCTTGCTCGCGGCTCTTGTTCTACGCCGACAACGCGATAAAGCGCCCATTTGCTCCACCGGACTAGACAGGAAAATTACTTAGAGTAGTTTTACTCAGCTCGGGTGACGGCGCTCCGCTTGCAACCGTTTAAGCGTTGCCAAAAGCAGATGCGGATCAATGGGCTTATCTAAGAATGCGGCAGCACCAGCGCGGGATGCGCGCAACCGCATATCGGGATCACCAAGGCCTGTAATAAAAATAACCGGCGCCACGTGGCCCTTGAGGCGCAAGCTTTCGAGCAGTGCAAAGCCATCACCATCCGGCATGTTGACATCCAATATGAGAATATGAGGCAAGCTGCTTTTATCGTTCAAGATATCAAAGGCAGAGCTGAAGGTTTTAACCCTCATGCCTTTTAGAGTCAGATAGGCATCAAGAGAATCGCGCACGGCTTCATCATCATCGACGATATGGACTGATGGATATTTGACAAGCTGTGCCATGCAAATGCCTTGGCGAAATAGGCATAAAATATCTGCTCGGCGAATAAAAAATCTAGTCCGGAAAACTACCTAGGCCGATGATTTTGATGAAAGCCCGGCAGCCAGTGCCATGCTCACCAAATCGGCGAGGCTTGCGGCTTTCATTTTATCCATGAGTCTGGCCCGGTGATTTTCCACCGTGCGCGGACTGATGCCCAACTCATGCGCGATTATTTTATTTGGATTGCCATTCACAATGTGGCGCAAGACATCATGCTCACGCGGGGTGAGATTAAAAAATTTTTCTCGGGCTGAAGCGAGCATCGCCGAGGTTTTTAGGGCGGCGCGCCTGGTTCTGATCGCCCGATCAACTGCGGACAGAAACATTTTTCCGTCAAT
>JANYGE010000303.1 GCA_025362535.1 Hyphomicrobiales bacterium | reverse complement strand
TCTGGTGGCGCCATAGCCCACCATCTCGCCATAGATTTTAGCACCCCGGGCCTTGGCATGTTCAAGCTCTTCCAAGACTAAAACACCAGCCCCACCCGCAATCACAAAACCATCGCGGTTTTTATCGTAAGCGCGCGATGCAGTTGCTGGCGTGTCATTATATTTTGAAGACATGGCTCCCATGGCATCGAACAGCACGGAAAGTGTCCAATCTAATTCTTCACCACCCCCTGCAAACATCACATCTTGCTTGCCCCATTGAATCATTTCAGTGGCATTGCCAATGCAATGGGCGGATGTGGCACAGGCTGATGAGATTGTATAATTCACGCCGCGAATGCCAAATGGTGTGGCGAGCACAGCAGAGTGCGCCGACGACATGGAGGGCGGAACCGCAAAGGGGCCAACGCGCTTGGGGCCTTTTTCCCGCGTGATATCGGCAGCAGCCACAATGGTTTTTGTCGATGGGCCACCAGAACCCATAATGATCCCCGTGCGCTCATTCTTTACATCAGACTCTTCAAGTCCGGCATCGGCGATAGCTTGTTGCATGGCTGCATAGTTCCAAATGCCACCATCCCCCATGAAGCGGCGCGCCCGGCGATCCACCAATTCGGAATCAAAATTGGGTGCGCCATGCACTTGGCAGCGAAACCCAAGCTCAGCATATTTATCAGCCCGCACAATGCCCGATTTGGCTTCGCGCAAACTGCTTGTAACCTCCTGGGCCCCATTACCAATACTGGAGATAATACCCATTCCGGTGATAACGACACGACGCATCTTATACTCCTAAGATTGGAACAGACCGACCTTCATATCGGTCACATTATAAATCACTTCACCATCCGCCTTCATCACGCCATTGGCCACGGCGAGTTTCAGTTTGCGCAAGATGAGCCGCGTGACTTCAACTTCATAAGTCACCTTTTTTATGGCGGGGGTGACCATGCCAGAAAATTTCACCTCACCCACCCCTAAAGCACGACCACGGCCGGGCTCACCGAGCCAACCCAGAAAGAATCCGGTGAGCTGCCACAATGCATCAAGGCCCAAACATCCCGGCATCACCGGATCACCTTGGAAGTGGCAGGGGAAAAACCATAAGTCTGGCTTAATATCAAACTCAGCCACAATCTTGCCAAGGCCAGCAGCACCGCCTTTTTCCTCCACTTGCGTGATGCGATCAAACATCAGCATGGGCGGCAGCGGCAATTGCGCATTGCCCGGCCCAAAAAGTTCGCCGCGCCCACAGGCGAGAAGTTCATCATAAAGAAAGCTGGATTTCCGGTCAGTCATGTAGGTCGCAAAGCCTTGGTTAGAATTGAGGCTTCTCTTTACACGGGTCAGGCCGGGGATAAAAGGTCAGAATAGATGTGTGGATGAAACGGACAATTGATCTTATTTCTTAATGTCGCTCAAATTGCCCTTGACGGTGAGTGTGGCAAACACGCTGCTGTCACAGTCAGTATAGGCTTGTGAGGGGCAATCGGTGCTGGAGAGATTGTTGCCGTGATAAGCAACGCCTACGGCCACATGATCATTGAACTTATATTTGGCACCCAGCTCATACCACGCATAGGAGGGTGTTGAGATATCATCTTCATAGGCCTCATAGCCCAGCTTGGCAGAGGCTTCGAATTTTTCGGCAAATGGAACCGTGACTGTGCCGATGAATTCCTGATATGAATTATTGGCACCATCAGAATCTGGCTCCAGATAATATTCAGCAACAAATGTAGCACCTTGTGTCAGCGTTACAGTGGCACCAGCATAAATTTCGTAATAATCAACTTTTGACGGATCATCATAAAGATAATCGCCAGCCCCCAAAGACACATTGAAATTATCATTGAATGTGTAGGTGCCGGTGACATAAGGCAACCAGCGATCAGCAGTTGGATCATCAAACTTGATGCGGCGGGCAAGATTGAAATCGACGGCAAGCGGGCCAAACACTGGCGTTGCTCCCACAGCAAATTTGGTTTCCAGCTTTGGATCAGGAACACCATAATCAATATTGGCACCATAAATCGTGCCATAGAAAATCCCGTAGCTGGGCGAAAGTGTCAGAGATACAGATGGCTTGTGATCTGAATTGGTAAGGCCACTATCCATGTAATCAGATTTTGCAGTGAGTTCATAACCCATGTCAAAGACGGCGGCGTCTCCGGCAAAACCCACGGTCGAACAAACTGTAGAGCTGCACAGAACTGACAGCAGGACCAAGCTCTTCTTTAACATTTCGCGTCTCCAGCATAACTGATTTGCACATTGGAACTCTAGGTTAACTCAAACGCACAGGCAACGGCCTTAATTGACAACCTCACCCGGATAAGCACCCCACAGCATAGATTGTTCGACATAGCCGGAATAACCGCTAATCGAGACTTCACACCATGTGCCATCGCAGGATCTAATTTCGCCCATCGCACCACTGGCAAGATTTGCCGTCAAACCGCTCTGGCTGGAGGCACTCGTGTGGAGTGCGGTGAGTTGTTCTTTGCGCCATGGGGCAATCAGCACATTGCGTTTGCCGCTGAGCATATTTTGTAAAATCCAGCCTTCCGCGCCATCACTGTCGCGCACCCGCCGCCAGGTTTCAAATTCGGCAATAATTTCGACCGGAAGACCCTTGCTCTGGAACACCCAAGCCACCGGATGATCGCTCGATGGGCCTTTGCGCACATTCACTTTCTCGGCCTTCAAACTTACAAAGCGCGGGATCGGCAAACCAGAAGCGCCAAGCTGCTGGGCCGCCACATCGGCTTTGCCCTCCGTATTGCTCTGCACCCGCCCAATTTTTCCGATGAAAGACCATGCAACCCCTGCCGCCAAGCCAAGGCAAGCCATCACCACAATCACGGTTGCTAGATTTTGCTTGGTTCTGCCCTGCCGTGCCACGTCTAACTTTCCTAAACCTATTCCCAACATTCCTAAGCCTATCCAATGACTGACAAGTCAAGGTTAATATTGTGTCAACAAGACGCTCAGGCTAGGGAGGGGCATGAGCATTGGAACCTATAAAATTACAACACGGAACCTGATGGCCAAGGGCTGGTCCAGCCTGTGGCAGATCAAAGTGGATGCCCGTTTGCGCAATGGCACCCAGGTGGAGCTTGACCGTGAAGTGGCTGATCATGGCCATGGTGCCGCAATTTTGCCCATCGATAAGCAGCGCGGCATGGTGCTGCTGGTGCGCCAGTGGCGGGCAGGGGCGGCCTTTACCGGCCATCAAGGCTGGCTGATTGAGGCCTGCGCTGGCCTCCTCGACGCTGATGATCCGGTCGGCTGCGCCAGGCGCGAAGCTTTCGAAGAACTGGGCACCAATGTGCATAATATCAAACATCTGTGCGATTGTTTTTCCAGTCCAGGTGCAGTGTCAGAAAAAATCAGCCTCTTTATCGCGGATTATCATGTGGGCGACCGTGTTAATCCGGGCGGTGGCTTGGATGCTGAACATGAAGACATCGAAGTGATCGAAATGCCTTTGCAAGACGCTTATGGCTTGATTGCCAGTGGTGGCATTATGGATGCCAAAACCATTATTCTGTTGCAGCATGCTATTTTGAACGTTCACGTTTGATCACAAGAATCTGATCAATATGAACAACCTGTCATTTGCGCCACACAAGGCTCACGCTAAAACAAATCTCAAAGGAAACCACCATTCATGATCATCACCCGCCGCGCTCTGCTTAAGCTTACTGCCTTTGCACCGTTCATAGCAGGCAGCGCTAAAGCGGCGGATTGGAGCGTCCTTACAGCCGAGGCCAAGGGCCAAGAGGTGTTTTTCAACGCTTGGGCTGGGGCCGATAATATCAATGCCTATATTGCTTGGGCGGGCGAGCAAGTGAAGACCCGCTATGGCGTGACCTTGAACCATGTGAAAATCACCGATACAGCCGAAGTGGTGAAACGCGTGCGCGATGAAGTGAAGGTTGGCAAAAAAGATGGTTCGGTTGATCTGGTATGGATCAATGGCGAAAATTTCCACGCCATGAAAACTGAAAAACTTTTATTTGGTCCCTTCGCCGAGACGCTGCCTAATTTCGCTTTGGTGGATACCAAGGGCAAGCCCACCACCCAGCACGATTTTACCGAAGCGACAGAAGGCTTAGAAAGCCCATGGGGCATGGCGCAGTTTACATTCTTTGGGGATGGCGCAAAAATTTCTGCTCCACCGAAAAGCATGATTGAGCTGGCTGCCTTCGCCAAAGCCAATCCGGGCCGGGTGACTTATCCTGCACCGCCTGATTTTCATGGCACCACATTTTTGAAACAGGTGTTGATTGAGGTGACACCAGATCGCAGCGTTTTTGCCAAGCCTATTGATGCGGCAGCTTTTGCCGAACTGGCAAAACCATGCCTGGCCTTCCTCGATGAAATCCGCCCGGTCCTCTGGCGCGAAGGCAAGCAATATCCAAAATCGCAAAGCGAAGTCACACAGATGGTGGCCGATGGTGAATTGCTGATCGGCCTCACCTTCAATCCGAATGAACCTGCAAATCTGGTGGCCGCTGGCACTTTGCCCAAATCCACAATTGCTTGGCAACATGCAGGCGGCACCATTGGCAACACGCATTTTGTGGCAATTCCAAGCAATGCAAAAGCCAAAGCTGGCGCACAGGTTGTGGCAAATTTCCTGCTCTCGGCTGAAGCCCAAGCGCGCAAGAATGATTTGAAAATTTGGGGCGATCCTACCGTGTTGGATGTGACAAAATTATCCGCTGAGGATGCGAAGTTATTTACGGCAGCCCCAGCCCCAGGAAGCGTATCCATCCCCGGCCCCGCCATTCTGGAACCCCATGCCAGCTTTGTGGCGCTGATTGAATCGACATGGCTATCTCACTTTGGCAACGGTTGAGAATGAAAACGAGAAGAGACACATTGGCTTTGCCCTTGATGTTGCTTTTCGTTTTTCCACTTATCGCCAGTTTCTTTTTTGCAGCGCGTAGCATCTTCGACCTTGCTGGCTGGGCCGCACTTTTTATCCATCCGCAGCTGTGGTCAGGTTTGCAGCTCTCGCTGATCACGGGCCTTGTGAGTGCCAGCCTCTCGGTGCTTGCGGCTCTGCTCATTGTATCTGGTCTTTATCAAACCAAATGGTGGCCACGAATTCCGTCACAAGTCGGTGCCATGCTTGCGGTGCCGCATCTGGCCATGGCCATTGGCCTTGCCTTTCTCATTATGCCGAGTGGGTTTATTGCGCGCGGGGTTGCCATGTTCACGGGTTGGCAAACACCCCCCAATTGGATCAGCACACATGATCCCTACGGCCTCGCACTGGTTGCAAGCTTGGTGATCAAGGAAACCCCATTTCTCATGTGGATCTTGGTGAGCATTCTCAACCGCGAAGATGTGCAGCGAAATTTTGCCGGTCAACGCGCCGCCGCAGTGAGTTTGGGCCATGATATGAAATCAATCTGGCTGCGGATTTTTCTGCCACAGATTTTGCCAAAACTCATTTGGCCCCTGCTCGTGGTCTTTACCTATGCTGCAACCGTTGTCGATATGGCTTTGGTGATTGGCCCCACCCAACCACCCCCCTTCGCCACTATAGTGTGGGCCGATATCAATGATGCCGATATTCTATACAATGCGCGTGGTGCCGCAGGTGCGGTTTTCTTATCGCTCGCGGTTGCGGGTGTTGCAGTGCTGGTGTGGGGTCTTGTTAAGGCATTTGCGATGAAGCGCGAATGGTTGATGACGGGACCTACAGCTAGGGACATCATCCGCCCTTCGGGCCCCTTCTCCACTTCGTGGAGAAGGGCAGAACTTTTAAGGGGAGTGCATAACTTCACCCTTCTCCACACGAGTGGAGAAGGTGGCCCGAAGGGCCGGATGAGGTCTCTTCTTGCTCGATTTCTATTTTCTAAGGTCCTCTTGCTCTACCTCCTCGTCACTGCAACTCTCATTCTCCTCTCCTTTGCAATCCTTTGGCCATTTCCACAGCTATGGCCGCAAACTCTCAGCATGGCTGCATGGTTGCGGGTGTGGAGCAATCCATCCGCACTCATCACCAGCCTTCTCGTTGCAGGTGCAACCACCGCAACAGCCATCGCCATAATTATCGCATGGCTGGAGAGCCAGCCGCAGCGCCGTGATAAATTGATCTTGCTGCTCAGCGCCAGCGCTTTGGGCCTTCCCGCGATCTTGCTTACGCTGGGACAATACCGCGCCTTCCTGCTTCTCAATCTCACAGGCACAGCTACAGGGCTGTTTCTCGCCCATCTTATCCCAGTCACCGCTTATATGTTTATTGTGCTGGCAGCCCCTTACCGTAGCTTTGATCCACGCTGGCGCGCATCTGCTTCAGGGCTGCTGTGCAGCGTTCCGAAATTTCTCTGGACGATAAAATTTCCGCTGCTCAAGGCTCCCCTTTTGGCCGCCAGTGCCATTGGCTTTGCTGTGAGTTTTGGTCAATATGTACCAGCCCAGCTTATTGCAGCGGGCCGTTATTCAACTTTGCCCATGGAGGCAGTCACGCTCACCTCTGGAACCAATCGCCCTCTTACCGCAGCCTTTGCGTTGCTCCTGATGGCCCCACCTTTGCTGGCCTTCATCGCAGCAGCTCACTTCGGCAAGAGCCGCTGGAGTACCGCATGAGTTTGGTTTTAGAAAAACTATCTGTCTATCTCGGTGACAGCCGCATTTTCGAGCCACTCTCTTTAACCGTGGCCCAGGGCGAAATTGTAACTGTGATGGGGGCGAGCGGCAGTGGCAAAACTTCGCTGCTCTCGGCGGTGGCAGGCGACCTACCAGAGCCCCTCTATGCGGTTGGCCTGGTTATTTTGCAGGGGCGTGATTTAACCCGCATCCCGCCGGAAAGCCGCCGCATTGGTCGCCTCTTTCAAGATGATCTTTTATTTCCGCATCTCACTGTCGGCGAGAATCTTTTATTTGGCATGGCGCGCGGCCCCAAGATTGAGCGCCAAGCCATGCTGAAAATGGCACTGCAGCATCTTGAACTTGAAGGCTTCGAAAACCGTGAACCACACACCTTATCAGGAGGGCAAAGGTCACGCGTGGCCTTGATGCGGGCTCTGCTTGCGAAGCCGGATGCAATGTTGCTCGATGAACCATTTAGCAAATTAGACAAAACGCTGCGCAGCACCATTCGTGAGTATACCTATTCGCATTTGCAGGAGCGTAACATTCCAACACTCTTGGTGACGCATGATCCGGAAGATGTGCCGACAGGCGGGCGGGTGATCTATGTTTGATCGCATAGCACTTGAACTGAGCAAGCCAGCCGTAGATGCAGTGGCGCGCCGCATTCACCTTGCGGGCTATACGGCTGACCAAGTGACTCTTGTGGCATTTGCGCTTGGTATGATGTCAGCCATCATGATTGCCTTGGGCCTTTACCACAGTGCCCTCGTTCCGCTGCTGCTGGGGCGCTTGCTTGACGGTCTTGATGGTGCCGTGGCGCGCCAGAGCACCCCCACTGACCGTGGTGCATTTTTCGATATCAGCCTCGATTTTCTGTTTTACGCTGCCGTGCCGCTGGCCTTTGCCACCATTGATCCTCTTGCTGCTGCCGTTTTACTCGCGGCCTTCATCGGAACCGGAACCAGCTTCTTGGCCTATGCCATCATCGCCGAAAAGCGCGGCGATAAGAGCACGACCTATCCATCGAAAGCATTCTATTATTTGGGCGGGCTGGCTGAAGGGTCAGAGACCGTCACCTGCTTTGTGCTGATGTGCCTGTGGCCACAGCACTTCGCCATTCTCGCTTAT